>JBKPBJ010000207.1:0-1606 GCA_046726875.1 Verrucomicrobiota bacterium | reverse complement strand
CGTGATCAATTGCGCTGGAATCGGCGCACGCGAGCTTGTGCAGGATGTAGATCTCGAGCCGCATCGTGGTCAAGTCGCGATCATGCCGAGAATCGAAGGTCTTTCCTGCGCGATTGTCTGTGATGACGAGCCGCTCATGTACGCAATCCCGCGGACGAACGATTGCGTGTTTGGCGGAACAAACGAAGTCAGCGACAATCTCGCTGCCGATCCTGCAACCACAGTCCAAATTGTCGCTGAATGCTGCCACGTGCTGAACATCGATGAACCGCGTGTAATCGCCGAGCGCGTCGGTCTGCGCCCCTTCAGAAAATCAGGCGTACGCCTTGAATGGGATCGGTTACGCGACGGCCGCACCGCCATTCACAATTACGGCCACGGCGGCGCCGGGTTTACACTGTCCTGGGGCTGCGCGCGCGAAGTCCTCGATCTCGCAGGTTCGTCTGGGTAGCGCACGCGGCCCGCGTGTTGGTTTCGGCGTCGCGCCGAAACACTCTTTTCCAAAGCAGTTCCCGCACGAGAGCGCGGCGGACTTGAGGTGAAAAGCCTCAGAGGGGAAAGTTCGCGAACCCGAGGGCGGCTTCCCGAGCACGCGAGACGCGCACGCTACCCTACGTCAGCGCAATGCACTGAAATGAGCTGACGACGTCGTCGGGGCCTTTTTCGGCGAAGAAGCTTTCGTAATAGCCGGGACCGAGGTCCCAATACGGGCCTTTGTAATAATCGTCGCGAAAAAATCGCCACACACCGTTTACGACGATCAGACAACTGATGCGGTCGTTCCAATAATCGCCGATGTAATGGAAGCTCAAGTTCGTGCGCGCGGAGGCTCCGCCGAACCCGGCGTGATCGTAAAGGACGAGTTCCGGTAGGCGTATCACTTCCGTCACGAGCGGTGCGGCCTCTTTCCCGGCCGCCGAAGCGTGATAGCTCAGCGGACCAAGTTTCCATTTCATGTCGATGACACACCCGTTATCGGGCGACAATTCAGTTTTGGATAATCGTGGCATAAGCGTGCAGGGCGATGGTTTTCGCTAATTTGATCAGATGAAATCTGCTCTGTCGAGCACAGAGATTTTAAAATGATTCTTTATGGCGTTTGCCAATGCTCGGTTTCAAATAGCGCACGAATGTTTTCGCCTCTCCCCTTGCGATAAGGGGAGAGGATAAGGGTGAGGGGTTGCGCCAATTAAATGCACATCGAGGTCGACCCTCACCCGCCCCCTCTCCCTGGCAGGGAGAGGCGTTCCGCGCCAAGCACGGAGCTAAGCAGCGTTACTGGCTCTTTGCCCACCCGATGACGCCACAGGCGATGCGCGCACCTGAGTCACCGGATGGTTGAGTCTTCAGATCGTCGGGTTTTGCGTGCACCACTACCGAGCGGCCAATCGCCGACTTTGCGTCATTCGTGAGGGAAATCTGATGGTCCACATAATGCAGTTTCGCGTTGCCGGAAGCGTCTGCCTCCACATTTCCCATGTCGCCCTCGTGCCGCGCGGCTGTATCGGGCCCGGCATGCGGTTGGTTCGTGGGATTGAAATGCGCGCCTGCGGAACTGGCATCGGCTGCACTGCAATCGCCAAATTCATGGATATGAAAGCCGTGC
>JBKPBJ010000206.1:0-7436 GCA_046726875.1 Verrucomicrobiota bacterium | reverse complement strand
GGCGGCGGCAAGTTAAACGTGTAGTTCAAGATGAGATCGAGCGTAGTCCACGCGGATATTTTCCGAGCGCGAATTTCATTACCGCCACCGGCCGGGCCACTTCTAGGCTGCTGTAGCTTGGGCGCTCCCGTGAGACTGATATTGTCGTCCTCGTATTGACTTGTCCAGTGGACCACGGCGCCAACATCGAGTCCGGCAGCCCAGGTATCAGCCGGGCCATCGTAGAAGATACTAAAGTTAGCCCGATACCATGGTAACGAATTGGTAAGAGTAAATGCCGTCGGCTGGAATGAACCGTTGATACCAAACCGGTGTGAGTTGGCGTCAGCTTGAAACTCAGCCCGGGACAGCCAGGTGCCATTGACAGTAGTTGTCAATCTTCCCCAATCTGAACCGCCGAAGATCGTGGAATCCAGGATATAGATCGCCTCGAAGTCGAGACCTTCGAAGATTGCGCCGGCAAGGTTTCGGTTAGGATCAAGGACCAGAGTGACCGGACCATTCACGCCCGGAATCCCACTGGGAGAACGGAAAACGAATGGCCCGTTCTGCGAACCATCCGGATTGGTCGGAGGATTTGCCTCGATGATGGCCTGCGCGCCGAGGGTGGCTACGATATCGCGCATATCAATATGCCACCAGTCAGCACTCAGTGTCATGCCCTTAATCCATTTCGGGCTGTAAACGATGCCGTAGGTCCACTCATACGCAACTTCCGGATGCAGGAATGGGTTTCCAGAAACCCGTTCCTCGACCTGTGCCTCGGTCAGAGGCGAGAACGGGTCTGAGACAGCGGGGAAGTTCTGACTGCCTGCGGGTGCAATCTCCGAGAGGTTCGGGGCATGAAACGCTTCAGTATAACTGCCACGCAATGTCACTGCACCGATATACTTCGGATCCAGCGGCTGCCACCGCACAGACACCTTTGGTTTCTGCGCGTTATAAGTGCTGTGCGCCGTCGGCACAAAGGGCACCAGAACTGTATTCGTGTTCTGGCTATACCATTCCTCGCGCTCAGCAAAGTCTACCTCGAAGCTGTAGAAACCCGGGAAGTTCCATGTGGGGCTGGTAAACGGCACCCTTACTTCTTCGTAAATTCCCCAGATATCGCGATTCACCCGGAAGCCTTGCCCATCGACCGAGCCGATTGACTGGAAGGTCGCATTCAACGGGTCACGTGTGCGATTGAAATGCCAGTTTTGGTACTCACCGCCAATGGCGAACGATACCGGTCCCGCCGGAAGATTGAACAGATCGCCGTTAAACGTGGCATAAAAGAGGTCCAATTCAACTTCGCCGGTATTTTGCAGGTTAACATATACGGCTGACCTGGCTGCCCTGGTATTATGACCAACAAAATTTAGGAAGGGATCAAACGCTGTGGCTGGGTCGGTATCCAAGAGCGCCTGCCGCAAACCGGGCTGGCTGGCTTCGCCTACGGAGATGTCTTTCCCTTCGTTGCGCGAATAACGAAAACCGCTTTCCCAATTCCAAGTCTTGAAGTAATCGGCGATCCATCCCAGCTCGCCACGGATCCCGACGTCAAAGAGGTAATCGTAATACGTGAACTTCTCAGCCCTGGGACCGGTATCATTAATCCCGCGGAACTTAACACCAGTAGTGACTGGGAGACCAGATCCGTCAGGAAAGAAGTTTGGAATGGTCGCGCTTGCCACGGTGAACGGGTTCCACGCATTTACGATGGGCACACTGATGCCGCTTGGACTGAATCCGACGTTTGTGCCGGGGATCTTAAACGGATCAGGCGTAAACGGCACCGCTGCCAGCGACGCATTGAAGAATGATCGTGTGACCTTAAAATCGCCAAACACTGTCAGGTATTTGTCGCAAATATCACGCGTGAACGAACCGTAGTACGCCTGGCGATCACCCGGCGGCAGAGCTGGCGTGAAAGCCGCAAAGTTAAAGAAGAAGTAGTCGCCACCGCCTTGGTATTGCGTACCGAACTGGTCAACGTTCACTCCTGTCTGGGGATTGTGGATACCGGGCGCACCGGGATACGCATTCGGATTAACCCCCGGTTGAGCGATGAAGGGGAACCCTGGCCGTTTATAAAATGGAGAATGAGATACATTGGGTGCCGAGTGCGGAAGCGGTGTGTTCACACCGGGTGTCGGGAGTCCGCCCTGGCCGAAAAACATACCCGGGTTCAGCCGGAAGCCGGTAGTGCCAATATACCCGGGAGAGTTGCTGCTGCGGCCGTCATTTCCGCCCCACGGAATAAAGAAGGCGTTGGAGGAGATGTCGCGGTCAACGCTGAAGATACCACCGGTGCGCTGCCAGAAATCGGCAATGACCACGATGTCGGTTTTATCATCGCCGGTGCCTGCTTTGATCCATGCTTCCCATTCACCCATGTCATTGGAAGCTCCCATATTCGTGTTGCCGTACGTCCCTCCAATTTCCAAGCCACGGAATTTATGGATCAGGAAGAAGTTGACCACGCCGCAGATAGCGTCGGACCCGTACACAGCCGACGCGCCATCTTTGAGGATATCTATGTGATCGACCATCGAAAACGGCATCAGGTTAATGTCCACCCCGCTGCTGAAACCGGCGGCACCCAGAGAACCATAGGCGACACGCTTGCCATCAATGAGCACCAAAGTCTCTTTCGGCAAAATACCGCGCAGGTTGAACTGGACGGTGCCATCACCACCGTTGCCGATGTTCAGGTTGACGGTGCCGCCCGCCGCCTGCGGGATGAACTCCTGAAGGTCGGTGGTACTGCGGATGCCAAGTTTCTCGATGTCCTGCGGCCGGTACGTGTCCACCGGATTCGGGCCGGTCTCTTCCGCCGTGGGAATGTTTGAACCGGTCACGATGACGCGCTCGACTTCAGCTGCGCCACCTGCGGCGGCGCCAGGAGCACCCGGGGGCGGAGGCTCACCCGGCACAGCAGGAGCCGGGAGTTGCCCGAATGCATTTGACGCAAGGATTAATGGAAATCCGACGCCCGCCATCAAAGCGAGACGAACGAATCTAAACGGTTTTAGTGCGTTTTTAGTCATTAGTTTCTCCATTGGTTTGGTTAGGTTTCGGCAGGTCTATTAAATTTCTAAAGCCCTGACAAGCTTTTTTTTCACTTTTTTGAATTTTTTTTGAACGACGAAATGGGGGCATTTGTCGCTCGGAATTCCCTCTAGCGGAAGCCCCGAGGCCCTGACAAGCTTTTTTTTGAATTTTTTTCGAGCTTTTTCTGACCCGCTTTGAAATATCAGAGCGCCGGTTCTGCTGTAGCACGATGTGTTTGCACTTGCACCGCGCCAAATGTCATTTCGAGCGGAGCCGAGGCGCAGTCGAGAAAATCCGCGGTGAGATCTTTGGTCATCCTGGCGGGTGAAACCCGAAATCGGTTTGCAATTTTTCCCACAGCCAATCAACGAACCAGTCTTTCTTAATCGCAGCGGCGTTGGCCGCGACGAGGATCTCGGCTTTATCCACGCTGCCGTTCAAGCAGTAGAGATAGGTCAGCAGGAACATGTCGTTAGTAGTGAAGGCGCCACGATCTTTCTCGCTCTCCAACAGCCGAATCGCTCGGTCAATGTCGCGCTGCGCAAGAGCGCCCGCGATCAAGTCTGGCATCGTTTCCAGCGGCGGCGTTGCGGAACCTTTCGCCACTCGCTCGGCAATTGAAACGCGAAGCGCATCGCTGCCCAGCACCTCCAAGACCGGTATCCGCAAACGGGAATGACGCAGATAAAGATCGAGCTCAGCCAGCTTGTTGCTCCCAATTGTGTCCGAGAGGTATCGGGATTGACGGAGGATAAAGAATGACTCCAGCTGGGCCGCTGCGGGATTCAATGTTTCAGGCCAGATTTGGCTAATCAGCGCGGAGTGGTCAAAGCGTTGAATCGCGGCGGGCGCAGTCAGATACGTTAAAGCGAACCGGTGATTTGCTTCATCATCGCACGGCTCATCCGTTAACCGCTTGGGATAAACGTCGGTGAGTGACGCGACATTGTGCGTGATCCGATCAATGTCCTCGCTGTCCATCAAAAACAGCGCGGCCAGTTGCTGGGGCACCTCAACTCCGATCCGTCGCAAATCTGCGCCCGTGGCTGGATCATTCCACAACTGCCGAAGCTCATCTTCATTTACTTTACCGCCGGGTCCATTGATCCCCATCATGATCCAATCCTGGTCGGCGCTTCCCCACACTGACGCGTTTGGAAATGCGTTGTGGAACCCGCGCAGGATGGCTTTCGTTTCTTCCACCTTTAATTGATTGATCGGAAGCCAAAAGGTCGCGATTCCGTTTTCCTTTAGCCGGCTTCGCATCAGCGAGAAAAACTCCTGCGTGTAAAGATTCACTGCGCCGGCAACTTTCGGCGGAGGCGGTTCTCCCGATATGATGTCGTACTGCTGCGGGCTGGCCTCCAGAAAGAAGCGGCCATCCTGAACGATTGCGTGCACTCGCGGGTCGCGCAGCGGATTCGAGTAATTAATTCCCGAATACAAATCGGCGAAGTTAAAAACGTCCTTTGATATATCCACCACATCGATTCGTTCCAGACTCGATTTGCCAGTGAAAGCATCCGCCGTTACGCCGCATCCATAACAAAGAAGCAGCACATCTTTAGCGCCGGGAAGAAAAGCCAGCGGAAGATAGGCAAACAATCGCATGTAGCGCTGGCTGCGCGGGGTTGTCGCCGACATGGAGAACGCGTTCGTGAGCAACCGATAGTAGTACGGCTCGCCAAACAAATCGCGTCGGAGCAACTGCCACGTGTCCGATGTTCCCTCAATGCGTTTGACAACGCGCGCCAGCACACGCCCCTGGCCTTCCATTTCGTAAGGACGGCTGGCATGTTCGAAATGCGCTTCGGCACGTCGGTACGGGAAAAATACCAAGCCGAGGAGCAGTGCGGCCCAAAGCGCAAAGACGATAATCCCGAAGGGTCGGCGCAATGACCAGGCTGCCCGGTTTGCCACAAAGGCGCTAAGCACAGCGTATCCCGCAGCGCAGCAAATGAGACTCAATTGATGACCGAGAACCGGCAACATTGCGAAGCTCGCGACCAGCGGTCCGATCGCGGCCCCGGCCGTATTAAGCAGCGTTGCAACGCCTGTGCTGTTCATCCGATCTCCGACGCTAGCCTGGATCTGGATGGCAATAGCCGGAAAGAGGATGCCCGATAACAAGGCGCTGGGGAACATCAATGCGAGACATAAAATCGCGATCTGCCACCAGCGAAGGTCGAACACACCGGTTGGCGCCCGAATCAATTCACCCGGAAAAAACAAATATGAGAGGAGCACTAAAATCGCTGCTGCAAGCAACAACATCGGAAGAATTTGATTCGGTCGGGCACTCGAACGAAAAACCGCGCCGGCGAGAAGACCGCCAACTCCAATTCCTCCGAGCACAACCGCCAGCATGATCGCGAAAGCAGTAGGCGACGAGGCGACATACAGGCGCAAGAAGCGAAACCAAATCACTTCCAGTGCGAGAAAAACCAATCCCGTCCCAAAGCTGACGAAAAGCAAACGCCATGGCGGCCGATACGTCGCGCTGAAATGCAATGGCCAATTGGAGGGCGGGAACATGTCCGCGCTTTTGAAAGCAGCGATGTGTCGCCCCACTCCAAATCTCGCCAGCAGCAGCGCGATTGCAGCAGCAACGCAAACAGCAGAAGCCGCTGCCAAGCTCGTGCCGTACATTCCAAACGCCCGAATCAAACAAGCTTCGCCAAGCACGGCGCCGGTCATCGCACCGAGCGTGTTTGACCCATAAAGAAAACCGATGGCGCGGCCAAACTCCGTTTCCCGCAGCAGTGGGTCCTCGATGATCACCGGCAGCGTCAAACCCATGGCTGTTGTCGGCACAAGCAGGATCATGAACGAAAGCACAAAGCGCAGCCCGAGAAGTGTCGGCTGATAATTCCAAAGCGTTTGCCACAGAGGCCGCAGTAACTCGCCAAGGAGCGGAAGGCCAAAAACAATTGTACAGCCAAAGAACGCGACGAGGAGCTCCAGCACCGCGTAGAAATACAAAGGTTGCCACCGGCGGATTCTCGACCAAGCTGCGAGCGCGTTTCCCAACGCCAGGCCCCCCATGAAACTGGAGAGAATCAGCGCCGCAGCCCAGATCGAGTTGCCAAAGGCCAGGCCGCTCAAACGCAACCACAGCGTTTCGAAAATTAACGCGCCAGTGCCGGAGAGAAAAAGGACCCCGCAAAGCACCGCGACGCGAAGCGTTTGCGATCCCGCCGCCTGTGACGCGTCTCTCCCACGAGACACACGGGATTTTTGCGAACTACTTATCATCGCGCAAAACGGGGCTCATCTTTAGCATTACCGCGCCGGCAACTCCGGCGACGAGGGAACCAATGATAATGCCTCGTTTGGCTGCGCCCACCAACGCGCTGTCAGCAAACGCCAGCATGGAAATAAAGAGGGACATCGTGAACCCGATTCCGGAAAGGCACGCATAGCCGAACAAGGATCTCCAGTTCACTGCCTGAGGAAGGTGTGCAATCCCCGTTTTCACGGCAATTAGGGCAGCCATCATGACCCCAAGCGGCTTACCGAACACCAGTCCTGCCAAGATGCCCAGCCCAATCTCTGCATGCTGCATCGAGAAATGAATTTTCACCCCGGCATTCGCAAATGCGAACAGCGGCATCACCACAAACGCAGAAAAATTGTGCAACGCCTGCTCGAGCCGGAGAACCGGCGCTGTCACGCCTTTGCTCGCCCGCTGAAGCGAAAACAATGCTTCCTGTTGTCCTTTGCTCGTCAAAACCAGAAGGTCCCCGGTTTCTGTGCGGTTGAAGTCGTCCAGCAATGAGCGCGCTTCACGGGAAAATTCCACCGCGTTGATGCGAGTGTGCGTAGGGATCGTGAACGCAAGCGCGACACCTGCGATCGTAGCATGTACGCCAGAGCCATGCACGAATAACCACAGCACCACTCCTCCGCTTAAGTACGGCCACAGATGGCGAACACCGATTAGGTTGAACCCGATCAACACAAGCAATGTCACCGTTGCGCCGGCGAGCGCGCCCCACACAATCGCTTCCGAATAAAAAAGCGCGATCACCAGCACTGCTCCCATATCGTCCACGATTGCCAATGCAGTCAGCAGTACTTTGGCGCCGATTGGCGCGCGCGGAGCGATCAAATTGAGCGCGCCGAGCGCAAAAGCGATGTCTGTCGCCATCGGAATTCCCCAGCCGTGCGAACCGATCCCACCGAAATTGAACATCAAATAGATCGCCGCGGGCACGACCATGCCCCCAATTGCGCAGGCGATTGGGAGCGCCGCTTGCTGGGGAGAGGACAGCTCACCAGCCAGCAGCTCTCGTTTGATTTCGAGCCCAACCAGAAGAAAAAACACGGCCATCAAACCGTCATTGATCCAATCGTGCAGGCTCAGGGAGAGCTCGTGAGGAGCGATCCCGAGTGTCAGC
>JBKPBJ010000205.1:0-4257 GCA_046726875.1 Verrucomicrobiota bacterium | reverse complement strand
GGATTCCAATTCATTTTGGAAGATCGTGCCGGCAAAGATGTCGCCTTTCTCGCCCAAAATCTGAAGACGTTTCTGGACGCGGCGCGTAAACGGCCGGAGCTAGGCACCCTTATTCCGACGTTTCTGCCGAACGTTCCGCAGATTTTCGTTAACGTCGATCGCGACAAAGTCATCAAGCAGGGGATCGATCTCGGTCAGGTCTATCAGACGCTCCAGACATTCATGGGCGGTTTTTTTGTGAACTACTTCAATCGGTTCGGGCGAACATGGCAGGTGTATATAGAGGCCGAAGGCGATTATCGCACCAACGCAAAAAACGTTGGTCAATTCTTCGTGCGCAACGCCAACGGCGACCCAGTCCCGCTCGATGCCATTTCAACTATCCAGAACATCGCCGGTCCGGAATTCACGTTGCGTTACAATGAATACCGCGCGGCCCAAATCAACGGTTCTGCCGCGCCTGGTTATAGCTCGTATCAAGCGATGAACGCGCTCGAGGAAACCTTTCGCCAAACAATGCCTAACGAGATGGGCTACGACTATCTTGGCCTGTCGTTTCAGGAAAAGAAGGCGCAGCAGGGTGTATCTCCGACTGTCGTGTTCGGAATATCGCTCATTTTCGTGTTCCTGATCCTCGCTGCACTTTATGAAAGCTGGTCGTTGCCCTTCAGCGTATTGCTCGGGACACCGGTCGCAGTGTTCGGCGCGTTTGCGACGCTTTGGCTGCGCGGGATGCAAAACAACATTTACGCGCAAATTGGTCTGATCATGCTAATCGGCCTAGCAGCGAAGAACGCTATCCTTATCGTCGAATTTGCCAAGGACGAATACGAGAAAGGTAAACCACTCCTCGACGCTGCCCTCGAAGGCGCGCGCCTCCGTCTTCGCCCGATCTTGATGACTTCCTTTGCTTTCATCTTCGGCCTTCTGCCGCTTTGGTTTGCCACCGGCTCAGGCGCTGTCGCGCGCCGCGTTCTCGGTTCGACTGTCATCGGTGGAATGATTGCCGCCTCAGCGATCGCCATTTTTCTCATCCCGGTAACGTTTTACGTCATCGAGCGAATCGCCGCGGGAAGAAAACAGAAAGCGCCGTCGCCAGAAGTCGCGAAGCCGCGCGCAGAGCCTGAGCCCGCGGTCAAAATGTAAACGGCGTTCTGTGAAAAGAGCTTTGTCCCGCCGCGGGTGAGGCTTCTCCCCACGCCAGTCTTGAGCAGTTCGCCGGATTACCGCGTTATTTTTTTAGCGAACGGACGTAGGCGACCAACGCTTTCACGTCGGCATCGGATAGCTTGCCTTTGTACGCCTTCATTTTGCCCTTGCCATTCTTGATGACGTTCGTGGCCTCGGCGTCACTGAAGCCCTGTTCCTTGGTGTAATCTTTCACACCGAGCTTTTTTCCCATAGCGGTGTTGCCGCTGCCGTCTTTGCCGTGGCAGGAGGCGCAGTGCTGAGCCCATAGCGCTCCTGCATCTGCCCCAAACGCCGCTCCAGAAGAAGCGATGAGCATAGCGAGAATTACAGAGGTCGTTTGTTTCATTAGACGTGGTTCCTTTCGGTTGGATTATTTATGTATCTTCAGCGTTTTGTGCTCCCATCCGAGTTAGTTTCGAAGAGTACACGGATGCCGAGTGTGTCCACAAGACGAAATTTTGCTGTTCGCTACCGCACGAGCAGGTCGAGCTTGCGCGCGTCCAGACCAGCCTCACGATAATATTTCCGTGATAACTCGAGAAGCGTGAACCCATCTTCGTACGCAGCAAAGCTACCGTTCTCGGGCTTATCCAAATAAATGAGGCCGCCTTCGACCACGAAAAACGCGATCATCGGCTCTGGCGAATCTTCGGTAATCACCAGCGTGTGAGCTTCGCCTGCCGGTTCATAAATATAAGTGCCGGGTTCCGCGATCCACTTGTGCTCCAGGTATCGCCAGCGACCGCGCATCGTGTAGCCATGCACGCCCGCAACGTGGTAATGCGTTCCGACCATCGAGCCCGGAAGACCTTTCAACAACAGACTGAATCCACCGGAAGTGACATTAAAACAGCACGGCTGGAACCAGATGCCGTTCGCGTATGGAACCCACAGCTTGTCATCACTGAGATTTGTATTTGTGATGAAGTGTTCGCGGCTTCTTTGATTTGGTTGGAGGCCGTCAGAAAAACTGTTGAACGCGGTAATTGGCATGTCGTCTTTTAGCTGTGCCACGACGGAAACGTCAACCTCCCGTTCAGGGTCGGTCATCACCGCCGCAGTGAGAACGTTCTGAAATCCGCTGAGGACAGCGGACGCTACAGCTTACAAATTTTTCTTTGTCCAAGCGTCGATGCGCTCGAGTGCTTTCTCGATGTTCTCGACCGAGTTGGCTACGCTGAATCGGAGATAGCCCTCCCCGAATGCGCCAAATGCGGTTCCAGATAGTGCGGCGACTCCAGCATCGTCGAGTAATGCGTCAGCCAGCTTTTTCGATGGCCATCCAGTTTCCGTGATGTTCGGGAAAACGTAAAACGCGCCGTGCGGCAAACGGCAGGAGAAGCCTTTGATCTTGTTCAGCCCGGCAACCATCACGTCGCGCCGTTTCTGGAATTCGGTGCGCATCTTATCCACCACGTCTTGTGGACCGCGCAGCGCTTCGATGCCGGCGACTTGCGTGAAACTGGCGGTACACGAGTTGGAATTTGTCATTAACCTTGAGATGTGCGCTGCCAGATCGGGGCGCATAACGCCGTAACCCATCCGCCAACCAGTCATTGCGTACGTTTTGGAAAAGCCGTCGAGCAAAATCGTACGCTCCTTCATGTCATCGATCGACATGATCGAATGGTCCTGGCCCTCAAAGATGAGCCGGCTATAGATCTCGTCGCTCAAAAGCATGATGTTGCGATCGCCGATTGCGCGCGCAATGGCAGCGATGTCGTCCTCCGTTAGCACACCGCCTGTCGGGTTCTGTGGCGAATTCAGAATAACGAGCTTTGTGCGATCATTGATCAGACTGGCGAGCTCATCGACGTCGAGCCGGAAATCCAATTCCTCGCGCAACCGGATCGGCACCGCTTTCGCGCCCACGTAGTTGATCATCGACTCGTAAATCGGAAATCCTGGATTCGGGTAAATGATTTCGTCGCCATCTTCGGCGAGAGCCAGAATCGAAAAAAAGATGATCGGCTTGCCGCCGGGAACCACGACGACTTCGTCGGGCGTCACGTTTACCCGGCGCGTCTCGCTCACGTATTGTGCAATTACCTCGCGCAATTCCATCATGCCGGCCGATGGCCCGTAGTGCGTGAACCCTTTACGCAGGGCGTCGCATCCTGCCTCGATAATATTGCGCGGTGTATCGAAATCGGGCTCGCCGATTTCCAGATGAATAATGTCGCGGCCCTGCGTTTCGAGCGCTTTCGCTTTCACAAGCACTTCAAACGCGGTCTCCGTGCCGAGTCTCGCCATGCGCTTGGCGAGCCTGAGTTCAGGTGTCTTATGCATGATATGAAATCGGCACTATAGCGCAGCGCCGCAACTTGTCTTGTGCAACAGACCGTTCGCAACTCCGATTTCCTGACTGTCAGCCTTGTAGTGTCTGCAAATAAGCGGTCAGTTGCTGAAGCTCCGGCTTGCCTAGTTTCTTCCCGAACGATGGCATCTCGCCTTTGATCCCAGCTGTAATAACTTGGCGAATTCGGGCGTCGCTTTTATGCAGGTTATGCAAATCGGGCCCTTCGTCGCCGCGCGCATCCTCTCCATGGCAATGCGCGCAATTCATCTGAAACAGATATGCCTGCCCTGCGCCGCTTCGGCTGTCAGATCCGGCAATTGTGTTGCAGCTTGAGGGTTGACCGAAACGAAACGGAGCTCGACGCCACATTTCACGCTATGCCAAATAGACGGTAGCCGAGTTCACTTTTCTGATTTCCGATTGAAATTGATTCGAGCTTTACTCGGGTGACGTCACGGCGTTTCCACCCCGCTGAGGATTCCACCGAGGTGCCCTGTTAGGGTGATCATCATTAAGCCCAGCGCCATCACTGCAAAATAAAATGCACGCGGTGAACTGCCCTTGGTGCGCAGACGCGACCGCATCCAGGTGAGAAACAAGATCAGCAAGGCAGAAGTCAGCGCACAGATCATATGCAGGCGTAAGTTGCCTTTTATTGCCGCGCCTTCCAGTTGCCAGTGCCAGGCTCCCAGACCAGTTGCGATTGCAAACGGGATGGTCAACGCGGCTCCCAGCAGATTGTAATACGCGACCGTTGCGAGAACCGG
>JBKPBJ010000204.1:0-14447 GCA_046726875.1 Verrucomicrobiota bacterium | reverse complement strand
AGGTGGTAAAAGTGCTTCAAGTAGCGAGCAAATCATGCGAGTCCTGTTGATCCATAACCCCAAAGCGGGAGACCGTAAACACAGCAAGAAACAATTGATGGCATGCCTGACAAGGTGCGGGCATCAGGCATTCTACCAATCCATAAAGGATCGCGGCTGGAAAGAGCCCTTTAAAAGACCAGTGGACCTCGTCATCGCTGCCGGAGGAGACGGCACGGTGCACAAAACTGCGTGGCGAATCATGAACAGCGGGATCCCGCTGTCGATTTTGCCGCTGGGCACGGCGAACAATCTGGCGGGCAGCCTCGGTTTTGCCGGATCTGTTGACGAAATTCTTCAATCGCTTCACTGCGGAAAGAGCCGGCCGTTCGATGTCGGCGCTGCTGACAATGCATCGAAGGCAGATTACTTTTTGGAAGCCGCGGGCGGCGGGCTGTTCGCTGACTACTTTCCCGCCGCAAAGGCGAACGAAGAAAAGCATGCTTCTCTCGAGGACGAACTCGCCGCGCATCTGTCACTGTTGCGGGAGTTGTCGCTTAATTATCCGGCGCGCCACTGGAAGATGAGCATCGATGGAAAAGATATTTCCGGTCGCTACATCCTTTGGGGAGCAATGAATATCCGTTCGGCTGGCCCGGCGCTCCATCTCGCCCCAAAAGCAAGAACAGACGATGGCCGGCTGGACTTTGTGGCGGTGCGCGAGCGCGAACGCGAGATTTTCATCAAGTATGTTGATGCGCATCTGGCCAGACGAAAAGCACGGGTTCCGTTGACGCCACACAAATTTCGCGAGCTTATTATTACGCCGGGCGCGATGCATCTTGATGGCGAACAGTGGCCGAAAAAAAAGTCCACGAACAGCAAACGGCCCGGCAGCACAGTTAAGATCACGGTTAAACGCGGCGCGCTGTTGATTTGGCACGTTTCGTCGTGATCAGCATGCGACAGAAAAAGCGTCCGCCGTTGGCAGCTCATCTTTTCGACGCGTTGCCACGTCGTAGCGCTTGCCCCCAAGCCTTCAATTCCAGAAGGGACATGAAGTTAACGATCCGATCAGCCGAAATTTTCGCTCGCAGTGCCGCAGCCAATCCGAGGTCAATGAACTCAAGCTGCCAGGCGTGATGAGCGTCCGTTCCAAGCGAAATTCGCGTTCCGTGTTCGCGCGCAATTTTCAGTAGCGCAACATTCAAATCCTGGCGATCCGGATAGCAGTCAATCTCCAGCGCCTTGTCGAGCCCTGCGGCTTCTGCAAGCACGCGGGGCCAATCCGCCTTGAGGCCGATCCGAAAATTGTAAATCCGGCCGCGCGGGTGACCGAGGATGTGGATGTGCGGATTGCGCAATGCTGCGAGACAACGCTCGGTTTGATCTTCGGTCGTGCGCAAAGCAGAATGGAACGAACCCAAAACGAGATCCAAACCTAACAAGGAGTCCGGCGACATGTCGCCTTCGCCGCGCGGGTTCAGATTCATTTCGATCGAGCGCAGCACACTCAACTGTGCGCCTGATTTTGAAATCGCCGCGTTGAGTTTGGCTATTTCCGCTCCCTGGCGTTTCAACGCGCGGTCGTCGATTCCACCCGCAATTTTCAATGCCTTCGAGTGATCCGTGATGGCGATGTACTGGTACGACCGACTTTGTGCGGCCTCGGCCATTTCCGCGATTGTGGCTGATCCATCGCTCCAGCGGGTATGCATCTGTAAATCGCCGCGCAACTTTTCGGGCCAGGAAGGTCGCGCCGCGAGCAGGCGTCGCGCTTCAGCCATTGAGATAAAATCCCGACGAAGTGCAGGAACTGTTTTCGCTGGGCGCGGCGGTTTTTCGATCCAACTTCGAATCTGTTTTTCGATAAACGGGCCGACGCTGCGCAGCTCGGTCAGTGACCGGTTCTGCGTGATGAGATCGGCAACTTCCTCGGGCCATAGAAACGCGCTGCGCGCGGCCCGACGAAAGGCGCGCGAAGGAATTCCCGTCTCGCGTTCCGCCTGTTGGGCAAGGAGCTCCGCAATATCCGTGTTTGATAGCACATCTGAGATTCGTTTCCGAATGGCAGGTTCACCGGCTTTGAAGACTGGAAGTGCCTTGGGATGTGCGGCCTGTTTCTGGGCCGGATTCGATTTAAATCATGATGGCCGAAACGGCGGAGGAACTTCGTAAACGACCCGAAATTCGCAAAGAGCTGGAGCGGGCGACAGGGGAAAAGCGTCGCGAAAATGTTCAGCCTCCGGATCGCGACAGATTCTGGTTCGTGGTTTACGCGGTTGCCTTTACCGTCTGCGCCGCTGTTTACGTTCTGGTCGGCGCGAAAGTTATTCCGTTGCCGCAGGCTGGGCTTGGCATTGCTCAGCGAATTTTCAGAGGGGCAGTGCTGGTGATCATCGTGCTGGCTGCGGCAAGGGCTATGTCCGTTTACGGAATTTCCCGGATCGAGGACGCATCCACTCGTTTCACACTCCAGCGCATCGCACGCTTGGTCGTGGGCCTCGTGGTCGCAGTCATTGTGATCTCGATCGTTTTCGTGAATTGGTACGCTGCGGCCGCCGCCCTTGGCGTCGGTTCCATCATCATTGGGCTGGCTGTGCAAACCCCGATGAAAAGCTTCATCGCCTGGATTTACATTCTGGTTCGCCAGCCTTTTCGCGTCGGCGACCGCATCAAAATCGGCGATGCCACTGGCGACGTGATTGATGTCAGCTATCTCGACACCACCTTGTGGGAATTCGGCGGGCAATATATCTCCGGTGATCATCCCAGCGGCCGGCTGATCAAATTTCCGAATGAGAAAGTGCTCGACGAAATCGTTTACAATTATTCGTGGCCCCTTTTTCCGTACATCTGGAACGAGGTGAAGTTCCAGGTCGCTTACAATGCCGACTTGGAGTTCATCGCCAGCACGATGCAGAAAATCACCGAGGAAGAGCTGGGCCGGGAAAT
Organism: Verrucomicrobiota bacterium; assembly: GCA_046726875.1. GTDB lineage: Bacteria > Verrucomicrobiota > Verrucomicrobiia > Chthoniobacterales > UBA10450 > Udaeobacter. Next base: position 11,513 of record JBKPBJ010000204.1, on the reverse strand, counting down.
GATCGAACGCGTACAAACTTTTCGCGACTTGCTCGCGCGCACGCCGGTGGACGAATTGGAGGTGCACGAGCATCCGCGCGTGATTTTTCGAGTCGGCGAAAACACCTGGCTCGAAGCGATCGTGCGGTATCTGGTTGCCCCACGCGAAGCGGGCCGCGTGAAAACTCGGTTGATCAAAAAACTTCTCGCTGCCCTTAACGCCGCTCCCGACAGAGTGATGTTTCCAGCTGGAGCAAATCGTTAAGTGCTCCAACTATCTGGACGCGAAGACGCGGATGCAGGAGGCACGCGAGGCAATCTGCAAATCCGATTTAATCTGTGAGGAGGTGAAGATATGTTAGGTTGGGCTGTAGTATTTCTAATCATCGCACTTGTGGCAGCGGTCTTCGGATTTGGCGGTATCGCGGCAGCATCGGCGGGGATCGCGAAACTTCTGTTCGTTATATTTCTTGTGCTGTTCGTAATCTCTTTGATTTTCGGGTGGCGGGGCAGAGGGGTGCCGTGAGCCGCGCGACTGCGATCGCGAAGATACAAGTTGGCAAGTTGCCTTTAGCGAAGCGGCAAAGAGCAAAGTGCCGGGCGCGGGAAATTGGGGATTGAGCGGCTTTGCACACTTTGCTCTTTGTGCGCTTATTTTGTTTGCGCGGCGCCCTTTTAGGCGAGCGTTCTTCGCGCTGTGAGGAAGATTTCGCTTGGCCAAGAAACAGCTCGAAGGCAATTCCTCACCTCAGTCCTTTCCCATTGCGAAATCGAAAGGCGGACTGCAAGCTCAAGGTGCTTATTTCGTCCGGGGCGTATTGCGTCGTGCGATTCGCCTCTCCCCGTTTTGGGGAGAGGATTAAGGTGAGGGGACTCTTTTTGCTTTAGCCAAATTGCGATTCGATGCGTAATTGGCTTTGAATGGATCGCATCGTTGGAATCGAGACCGAGTACGGCTGTCTACTGAGTGAAGATGAGCCGCACGTGAATTCCGAGCTTTGGCCGGCGAAGGTCAAGAATTATCTATTCCGCAAGGCGGATGCCGGAACGATCGATTTACATTATCGCGATTACGAGGAACCGCCGGGCAACGGCGGATTTCTCCTCAACGGCGGGCGACTCTATCTCGATATGGGCCACATCGAGTACGCGTCGCCGGAATGTTTGCATCTGCATGATCTTGTGACGTATGAGCTAGCTGGCGACGACCTGTTGCAATCGGCGCTCATTGCATTGGGCGCGGAGGACCGCGTCTCGTTCATCAAGAACAATGTGGACCATCACACCGGCGCCACGTTCGGTTGCCACGAGAATTATCTGATGCGGCGCGAGGCGCAGTTCACGCCGCCGATTCTCGGAACGCTGCTGACTTTTTTGGCGACGCGCCAGATCTTTACCGGCGCGGGGCGCGTCGGGCAGTCGAATCCATTGGCGTTCGATTTCGAGCCGCCCCAAGCCGAGGGCCAGGTCAGCTTCCAGCTGAGCCAGCGCGCCGATCACATCGTCAACGACATTTATCAGTGGGTGCAATTCAATCGTGCCATCATCAACGCGCGCGACGAGCCGCTTGCTGATTACCGGAAATATCGGCGACTGCATTTGCTCATCGGCGACTCCAACATGAGCCCGTACGCGACCGCGCTAAAGATCGGGACGACTGCCTGCGTTTTGTCGTTGCTGGAGGAAGGTCGTTTGCCGCGAAACCTTGTGCTGGCGGATGCCGTGCAAAGCACGCGCGAAATTTCTCGTGATGCAAGCGAGCAATGGATTGTCCGGCTCGAGAATGGCAAGACCGTGAGTGCGCTAGATGTGCAATGGGAATTTCATCATCTCGCGCAGAAACACCTGCGATATAGCACCGCGGAAACGAACTGGTTACTTGAAAATTGGGCGTTCGTTCTCGAAGCAATCCCACACAACCGGCAGGCGCTGATCGGCGGCGTTGACTGGATCACAAAAAAATGGTTGCTGGAAACGTTTGTCGAATCAGAGGGGCTAAGCTGGGACGACCCATGGCTCCAAAGTATTGACTTGGAATATCACAACATCGATCCGCGGCGCGGATTGTTCTTCAGCGTCACTCCCGGCAAACGAATCTCAGACTGGAACAACGGTGTCCGCCGTCCCAGCGCGACGCATGTTCCTCCCGCAAACACGCGCGCATCCGGACGGGCACGCGCCGTTACCTTTTTTCAAAACTGCAATTTCCCTTATGTAATCAACTGGGACTCCATCGCCTGCGACAGCCGCGATTTCCTTGTCATGGGCAACCCATTCGAAACCTACAACGACGAAGTCGACCGTTTTCTTTCGAAGCCACGCACAATCAGCAGCGCGGCAGAACAACAGCTCTAACGGCCGGATTAGATGAAGAAATCTTCGTGAGGGTTTACGAACTTTCGTCTAATGATAGTTAGGCCCAACTCCAGTGTTCGCGAACATCATATTTCCGCTTTTTCTCCTGCCATACGTGCCTGCTATGCTTAATCCCCGCGTCGCTGCGGCCGCGCTGGCATCCGAGCTTGTCGTTTTTTACGGGTTTCAGTTTCGTAGCTCGCCCTTCTGGATCGTTTTCGCAGGTGTCATCGCAGCGAACGTGATTTCGACCGTCGTCGGATTTCTTGTGCTGGGGTTTTTGCCCAGCCGCGAACACGGGCCTAGCTGGCTGGTCTATCCAATCTTTTTCGTGGCATGGGCGCTCAGTGTTGCCATCGAGTATGGAGTCTATCGCTCCGTACCGCAGTGGCGTCGGTTTTCCAATCTTCTTATCGCGGTTGCCGTTAGTAATGTCGCCAGTTATTCTGTACTAGCGGTCGGTTTATGGTACCAAACCAAGACCTAACGAATCGATGAAGCCTCGCCACGTGGTACGACGCGCGCGAGACGGAGAACTGCACCAAGGGCAACCCATCTGTGCCTTGCTATAGGAAGTGGGGACGCAAGTCTACCGATAACGGCGTGAGTTGGCTGGCGGACATGTCATTCTCGGACGTAATCAGTCCGCTTCCCGACCAGCCCGACCCGGGCATCGTGACAACGTACGCAGGGGACTTCGACTACGCCTCGTCCGTGCTCAATCAGCACCTGCATGCGTGGGTGGATGGCCGGGTGAGCATCAGCGCGAGTTCGCAGCAGGATGCCTTCTCCGATAGGGAGCCAAGCTCGGCGGGCACTCCAACTCCAAGTCCAACTGTCACTCCAACAGCTACGCCGACCTCAACACCCACCGCTACAGTAACACCTATACCAAGGATAACTCCGACACCTAGGACTCGACTGACGCCATGGCCGCGGCCGAGACCCTAACGCAAAACATGCTGGCCCAGCGCGCGCCCTGGATAAAGGAATTAAAATTTTGCGCCCTGAAAGGGCATCTCAAAAGATTGTATTGTTTTATTCAGCCCCTTCAGGGCGAATGTTCTTGTGGTCATTGACCACAGCGCGTTGCGCTGGGCTGAGATGTAATTGCGCTTTCAGCGCAACCGAGTTCTCCCTCGCAGTTCAGGGAGAGTTTAATGCAAAATCTCGGTTGTAGCTCGTTACCTGTTGCTTGGTCGCTCCATTCTCCACTTCGTCGGAATGACAGGAGTGTGGTGTGGAACCTCACTGCAATCGTTGCAGTGAGGAGATGCCGTAGTTCTCCTGAAGCATGGGGGCTTCGGCGGCGACTTGGGAGGCGTCGAGCTCGATTTGTTTTGGATCTTCTTCGGTCTCGATTTTGATGAAGCCTTCGACGGATTGTTTCAGCGCTTCGGCGAGGTCGTCCAAGGATTTGATTTCTTTGCCGTTCACTTTCTTCACCGTCAGATATGCGAGATCGTCGTAGCCGATTGTGCTGTTGGCCGGGAGGACCTGGCTAAGAATCACGACGCGGCGGTTTCTTTCCGGAAAAAGTTCGGACTGGTAATGATCCATGTATACCAAACGCTGAGGCGCTTCCCGTTGCCAGTTTGGTCCCCATTCTTTCAGATACTGCCGTGACAGCTCCTGAAAGATTAGGCCGCCAAGAACGTAATAGCGCGGCGGTTGATCGAGGGAATACGGCGAACTGACGTAATCTTTCGCATCACGATGTTCCAGAGTTACGTTCAACTGCATCGGCTTGCCGTCGCGCTGAACGTGGAATGGAACAACATCGCCGGCGTACGCGTGCGCCGTTAGCAAATTCGTGAACTCGATCTTGCCGTAAAGCGGATCCACGTAGTTGCCGTTCTCATCGATGTCGTGATTTCCGACCGCGATCACGATGTCGCCCACCTTGAGTCCGGCTTTCATCGCAGGCGTCCCCGCTTCAACATTGGTTATGTAAACGCCGCGTTTGCCTTTATCACCGGCGAACTCGCGCAGCGCGGGATCCCGCGTGGGGAAAAATGAAAACCCTGCCGATGGAAATCCGCGATAATTCGGGTTGTCGGCTTCCCTCAAGAAATGCGTGATTACCGGCGCAGAAATGGCGTCGAGCAGTTGTGAGCGCGAATCATAACGCAGCAGCAAGCCCGCGAGCTTGTTATTCTTGACCAGTGGTACGGTGTAGCTGTTCTCCCGATATTGCATCGGAATGCTGACGCGGTAGGTGAGGAACTGCCCGACATCGATCGGGTACGGCATCATTTGCACCGTTGTCACTAACCCTTCCGTCGCCAGCAACGCCCCCGTCGGTTCCAATTGCCACGCCGCCAGCCGGTCGCCGACCACCGTGTCTGATGTGATTTCCAACGGCGTGATGCCGTCGAGGAAACTTTTCTCCGCCGGTTCGAGCAAGGCCAGGTTCGCTTCGTAATCGATCACACGAACGTTGGCCGCGGTTTTTTCGCCGGACTCGGCGCGCTCCAGCTCCACGTAATTTTGATTGGTAACCAGATCGGCAGTTACAAGGACACGACCCTTGGGCAGCACCGCGCCGAGCGCGCGCTTTGAGAATGGCGCTTTCTTTTGCCACGGCCGAAAATAATCATACCCCTGTCCGGTTACATTCACTCGAACAAGCGCGACCTGTTTCGGCTTAGTCGCCGTGGTCGGAATTGCCGGTTCTTTCTTTGCCAGCACCCCGCTGGCGGCGACGAGAACAATGCTGAGAGCTATAAAGGAGTGTCTTCGCATTTTAGTTTTTGTCCTCTGCGGCGGCGATGCGCGATGCAGGCTTGTCCTCGAGATTTTGCTCTTTCAAAACGTTGTAGCGCGTCTTGATGCGTTCACGTGCGGCTTCCACTTTATTGCGGTCAAGCACCAGGGGCGGTCCGTCGCCGATCATCCGAATCACCAATCGCTCAGGGGCCTGCGCAAAAGCTTCCGACAATTCATCGAGCTTCCGAATTTTTTTGCCGTTAACTTCGTTGACGATCCCGCCTCGGTACGGCGCGAGATAACTGTTGATCGGGTCCGGCAAAATGTTGCTCAGAACAATTACATCGGGATGATCGACGTAAATCTGATCGAGGATGAAATACTCGAAGTAATGACGGAGACGCAGGTCGCTTGTGCGATACGCTTCTAGCATGTCGAGGTTTAGAGGTTGGAACAGCAGTCCGCCGTAAAGCACATAACGCGGGCGCACATCGTAACTGTGACCTTGAATTGAGTACGGCCACGGCTTGAACAATTTGATCGTCACGGTCATCGGCTGCTTGTCCCGCAGTATATCGAGCTTCACCGAATCGCCTTTGAACTTGCGCTCGACGACTTCCTCGAACTGCGAGCGTTCGCCATCGAGTTCCACGTTTGCGTCGCTTGCGATCGGATGACCGTCAATTGAAAGAAGCACGTCGCCCGATTTCAGAATACCGTCGGAGGGACCCGCCGTCACCACGGAGCTCACGAGCACGCCGCGATCGTCATCTTGTAAGCCAAGATATTTTCGCTGCGCTGGATTTTGCAATTTCGCATAGGTGATCGCCAGATCGGGGTATTCGTCGTATTGCCCGTTGCCGATGTCTTTCAAAAACCGGTTGATAACCGGTGTCGGAATCATGTAGGCGACGCCCTGGGCGACGTCGCCGCTGTAACCTTGAAACGCGACGCCGACGACTTTGCCGTCCTGCATGACCGGACCGCCGCTGTTGCCCGGGTTGATCTGCGCGCTGATCTGGATTGCCAGGTGCTGGTCAACCGACGAATGCGTGTAGAGCTGGAAATCAATTCGCGACACGATGCCGGTGGTGACGGACATGCGTTCTCCGCCGATCGGATAACCATATGCCGACACCGTCGACTCCAGCGCCGGGATCCCGCCGAATTTTAGCGGAACCATGTTCTTGAAAAAATCCTTCGAAGGCACGGTGATCAACGCCAGATCGCAATCGTTCGCGATGAATTGCACCTGGGCCGGATACTTGTTGGGATCGCCGTCGCGTTCGACCGTGATATAGCGGCTGTTTGCGACGACGTGCGCATTTGTCATGATGCGATTGCCAGAGATCACAAACCCGGCGCCGACCCCGCGCTGGAGCGCACCTGCATTCCACGGCGCCTTATAATCGGGGTCTACCGACGTGGCTGTGATTCGGACGAGACTTTTCTGGACTGGCCCGTTTGGTTTCGGCGGGGCAATCGGCACCGGCACCGCAACGACCTCTTGTGCCGGCGGGGTCGATTTCCACGGCCCCGGCCGCTGTCGACCCTCTGGCTGCATTGGCGGAGGAGCTGGCGTGCCTTCCTGGGCGTACACAAATGGGCCGAACAGCAAAGTAGCGTAACCTATGATTAAAATGCGTTTCATGGACGGAAAGGCTCGAACCTTAAACAGCCTTATCAAGAATCAAGACGTCGGATTTCAAATTGCAACTAGCCTTTCGGCCACATACTGACATGGCGCAAGCTTCGCGCGTTCAAATCCAGGAAAAACAAGGGATGGCTACGTCTGCCGAAACAGTTGGTTTAACTCGGCCGAAGGCGCGTTATTGGCCAGAAGAGCAAATGTGCCGTTTGTTTTGATCTCTCGCGCCGCGCGCAGGAAAGCGCCCCAGGCTGCCAGCGCGAGACCTGAGCCGACGGAAATGCGGCGCACACCGAGATCGGCGAGCTCAGAGAATGTCAGCTGATGATTGAATCCGGAGACGAGAATGTTAACCGGTTTCGGCGCGATTGTTTTTACGATCTGCGCGATTTCATTCGGATCACTGACGCCGGGCGCGTAGAGACAATCAGCGCCAGCTTCAGCGTACGCGGCGAGTCGGTTGAGCGCGGTGTGCAGCGGATTGGGATCACCGACCAGCCACGCTTCGCAACGGCCGGTTAACACCACGCCGGTTTTCGACGCGTCGATCGCCGAGCGCGCCGCTTGAATGCGTTCGACTGCCAGCTTTTTCTCGTATAGCGGACGATCGCTGCGCCCAGTGCTGTCTTCAATGGACAAGCCGGCAACGCTGGTTTCAATGCATCGTCGGACATTCGCAGCGACGTTTTCAGGTTCATCTGCATAGCCCGCTTGGAAGTCTGCATTCACGGGTAACCCGGTTGCGTTCACAATCTCGCGAATGTGCGCCAGCATTTCGTCACGCAGAACGCCGCCATCGGGTTTACCACGCGAGAAGGCGAAGCCAGCCGAAGTGGTGGCGAGCGCTTTGAACCCGAGGCGCTCCAGATAAATCGCGGTGCCGATGTCGCACGGATTTGGAAGCACGAAGCAGCCCGACTCGTGCAGCGCGCGAAATGTTGCCGCGAGAGATGTCTGTGCTGATTTCATCTGGTGACATTATGCTGCTCCAGCGCCGAAGGCGCTATTCAAATAGGCAGCCTGGGGCATCGCCCCAGGGATGAAAAGGTCGAGAAACAAGCGCTGTAAGCGCGTTTCAATTCGGACGAGACGGATACAACGCGCCCAAGAGGTGAACCGCGCTTCAGCGGTCGGGAAGTATCTGATAAATCCTGGGACGTTGTCCCAGACTATGCTTGAATATCGCGCCGTTGGCGCTCAGCGGCTTTCCAGATCTGCCGCAGTGGGCCGTCGGCGCCGTAGATCGGATCGTAGTCGGGAATTGGCAGAGCTGCGATGGTGCGATCAGAATTTGGCCGTTCGCCAGGCAAACCCCGAAGCAAATCCCAGTGGCGTCCGTCCGGGTAAGCTCCAACAACACTAAAGTCGGGACTTGCGCCGATGTTCTGATGAGCGACACCCGCCGGAATTAGAATGACGTCTCCCGAGCGCACCTCGAGGGTCTGCCCTTGCTCGCCGCCCAGTCGCAGCGTTGCAGAGCCATGATAGACACCGAGCACTTCATGCGATGTGCTGTGATAATGAGCAAAGGAATAGACGCCGTTTCGCCACGAGTTGCGCCAATCATTCTGTGCGAATCCTCGCTCGAAAACAGAAGCGCGATCCTGCGCGTCCGCTGTGATAGTCGCCCGATACAATAACACAGGCAGAACGCTGCCTGGATAAACGCCGTCGTCCTTAAAATGCAACTGGTCCGGCTGGACGATCTCTTGCCTCTCAGCCAATGGGAAAACACTCATAAATTCCACCAGAACATCGCGGCAGCAGAATACACCGGTCGTATGAAATTTAACGCCAAATAATTGCGTGTTGCCTTTGCGAATGTCGCGCGTATGGCAAAATCGATGACTTCGATCGATCTGCAGAAGCCGCAAGGAGTGTCCCAATTGGTCGAACATCTTTTTCGCCATGAGTCGGCAAAAATGGTGGCGACTCTGACCCGGATTTTCGGGATTGAGCATTTGAACCTGGCCGAAGATGTCGTGCAGGAGGCGCTGGGGCGCGCATTGCAGACCTGGCCATACCGCGGAATCCCCGAGAATCCCTCCGCGTGGATCATGCGCGCGTCGCGCAATCTTGCACTCGACGTAATCCGGCGAGAAAAAGTTTTTCGCGGAAAGGAGCCGGAGATCGCGCGCCTGATCGAGGGGGGCGGCTCGTCCACACTTGAAGCAGTAATTTTTTCAGAAAGCGAAATCGCCGACGATCGATTGAGGATGATGTTTGTCTGCTGTCATCCGGTAATTCCTCCAGAAGCGCAGGTCGCGCTGGCGTTGAAAACTCTGTGCGGTTTCAGCGTCACCGAGATCAGTCGGGCCTTCTTAACGACTGAAGCGGCGATTGCCAAACGATTGACACGCGCAAAACAAAAGATCCAGGAGGCGCGCGTTACGTTTGAGATTCCTGTCGGCGATGAACTGGCGCGGCGGCTCGACAGCGTGCTTCAATCGCTCTATCTCCTGTTTAACGAGGGCTACAAAGCATCGAGCGGCGACAAGCTGGTTCGGGAAGAACTGTGCCACGAAGCAATCCGCCTTACGGAGTTACTGGCGCAACATCGCGCTGGAAATCAGCCAAAGACGCATGCATTGCTGGCGCTGATGCTGCTGAATGCCGCTCGCACCGCAGCCCGTGAAGATGATGAAGGCAATCTGATTCGACTTGAAGAACAGGACCGGACACGCTGGGATCAGACGATGATCGCGCGTGGCATGTCGCACCTGCGCGAATCGGCTGCAGGTGGCGAGGTCAGCGAATATCATCTGCAAGCGGGCATTGCCGCGTGTCACGCGACGGCAAAAGACTATGAAGCGACTGATTGGGGCAGGATTTTGTCCCTCTACGACCGATTGATGGAATTTGATGATTCGCCTGTGATCGCCCTCAACCGCGCCGTGGCTGTTGCCAATGTTCGCGGCCCGGAAGCCGGTTTAAAAGCGGTGCGCGCTATACGCGACCGCGAAAAATTAGATTCGTATTATTTGTTCTATTCAGTCATCGGCGAGCTCGAGATGCGATTGAATGATCGTGAAGCCGCTGCCGAACAATTCCGTAAAGCATTTGAACTCGCCGAAACGAAATCGGAGCGAGCGTTCCTTTTGAAACGCCTCCAAAAATGTGCGGACTAACTTCCACAGGTACAGCGGATCGGCACGGTTGACGCCCTTTGGTCGAGAAGATGATGTGGGCGCTCAAGACGCGTGTAGCGATTGCGGCATATGCGCCGGATGGTGGCATAGTTTGGTTTGCCCTTACATGGCGAATGTTGGTCCTTCATGAAAACCGAGGGCGCTGCCCTCGGCTACGATGGCGGTCGCCTTTAAGGCGACAGCCCGGGTCCACTCAAATTTGGCGGTATCATCAGCTACTTCGCCGGGACCATTGTCACTCTGATGGCGGTCACTGTTGAGGCGATAGCCGGGTTCAATTCAAATCCTCCGTATAATTAGGCGATACGGCCTGAACCTTTGTAGCCGAGGGTAACGCTCTCGGAAAAATGCGAATGAATTTGTCACGCCCTGAAAGGGCAGGCCAAACATTTTCTCCACAACGCAGTTGTTGGGTTTACCCTGATCGCATCAAACATCGAACCGAATTTACGAAATTTTTTGATCAATGTCCTGAAGGCAGGCGCTCGTTCGTTGTATCTTCAAAATCACATCAATAGAAAGGCGACAAAATATGAGCAAGTCAGAGAAGAAAGAAGCTGCAAGCATCGCTTGGTTTGAGATTCCGGCGGACAATCCGGAACGCGCCAAAACCTTTTACAGCAATTTATTTGGCTGGAAGATCAATCCATTTCCGGGCGGAGGCGGCTACTGGCACATCGATACCGGTGGCGCAGACGCTAGTCCGGACGGCGCGCTCAAAAGGCGTAAACATCCGCAAGAGCCGGTCGTCAACTACGTCAGCGTAGATTCGGTGGACAAATTCTCTGACAAAATTGCGAAGCTCGGCGGCAAAATTTGCATGGCGAAAACCGCCGTGCCTCAGATGGGTTACTTCGCCCTCTGCCAGGATACCGAAGGTAACGCGTTTGGAATTTGGCAGAGCGACCCGAACGCAAAATAATTTGTCCTAAACTGGGTCGTTTGTTCGTCGTATTTCTGAAACCGAAAAAAAACCAACCAGCAACTACAGATATGAACACACAAGATCAGAATGGCTACATGCTGCTTTACCGGAGCGATGAATGGTACAACAGGCTCTCGCATCAAGAGCTCCAGAACCTGATGAGCGAGAACATCGCCTGGATGCAAAGATTGACTGCGCAGGGTAAGGCGAAACCCGGTCGTGCGCTGGAACGCAGGGGCGCGTTTGTTTCCGGCAAAAACGGTAAGTTCGTTACGGATGGCCCTTTCGCTGAATCGAAGGAAGCCATTGGGGGATATCTCCTGGTGGATGTCGAAACGCTCGACGAAGCTATTGCTATTGCGCAAAGCAGCCCGGGTCTGGCTTATGGCGGTTCAATCGAAGTGCGGCCAATTGCTGCCGAATGTCCCCTCGACGTCCGCGCACGTGAATTGGCCCAGGAAGAACAATTTGCAAACGTTTAAACTGAAGAAGACTTAACTCTCAACCACTAACCACACATATGAACACACAAAATCAAAACGGATACATGCTGCTGTTTCGCGGCAACGACTGGATTAAAGGCCTTTCGCCGGAGGAAAAACAGAACGTCACAGATCAGTGGATGGCCTGGTTCAGGCGGCTGACGGACGAAGGTAAAGCCGTCGCCGGCAACCCGCTCGAACGCGAAGGCAAAATCGTGTCGGGCAAAAACCGCGTGGTCTCCGACGGCCCGTTCGCGGAATCGAAG
>JBKPBJ010000203.1:0-1580 GCA_046726875.1 Verrucomicrobiota bacterium | reverse complement strand
TGGAGCATCGAATCGCAGTCGGATTCGCGTGCGATCAAGGAACTGCGCGATACTTACGGCACGCCGAACGGCCATCGCCCGACGTCGCATCCAGTTCCCAAGCTGGATGACCTCCTCGCCACGATTCAGCCGGACATACTCGTTATGCAAACAGGTTCGAACCTTTTCGGCTTATTTTCGGGCCGCGAAAAAGTAAAGCCCGACCGTGAGGGGCCAATATTGCGAAAATACCTCGTGCCATTCGTCAAGAAAGCGATTACAGCGCCGTCGAAATTGCGAAAAATTTACTGGATCGCGCCGCCGATTTCCGGCCGCGTGTCAGGCGAAGTTCAGGAGTTCGTCTTCGGGCAAACGCAGAAAGGCATCGGCAGCGTAACTAACGTGATCGATAGTCGAAAACTCATCGCATATCCCTACAAACACATGGAGCCGGATAAGGAACATTTCATCGGCGAAGACATGAACAGGTGGGCGGACAAAGCGTGGGGAGAGATCGACCGCGATCTCTCGGCGCAGTCGTGGTCGGATGTACGGGCGCTCAGTGAATCAATCGCGAAACTCGCGCCCGTGGCCGCGCCGAGTGCAACGCCCACGGCGGCGTCGTTGGTCGTGAAAGCGAAACTCGTTTCAAAAACGACGCCGATTAAGAAGGAGGAATTACTGCCATACCAGGAATTTTTGGTCGGATTTGTTTACGACGTGGAAGAAGTGACTGCAGGCGAGTACAGCGAGAAACAAATCCTGGTGATGCACCCGGCTTACATCGGGCTGCAGCCGCAAGCACTCGAGAAATTTCGAATTGGCAAGACCTATGAACTTCAGTTGCGCCCGTTAGACGGCTCGATTTGGAGTACAATAAAATCGAAGGACGATTCCGGCCGGATCGAGTTGGAACCCTACATTCGCGTCCAAGATGAACCGCGATATCCCAAGAGTGGGCGATAAAAAACATTGGTCGCTAATGATTCGAACGATTTCATTTTCGCTTGGCTTGCTGGTCGTCATCGGCTCCTTCGTGCTGGCCAATAGGTTGCAAAAGCCGCAAAAGCTGTCCCCTCCTCCGCCACCACCTAAGGTGCTCATGATTGGCGATTCGCTATCTGTGGGCGGCTTTGGCGAAGCGGTGCGGGAACATCTTGAACACGAGTTCGGGCGCCAGAACGTGGCATTTTTCGCGTCATGCGGGTCGTCGCCTGAGAGTTGGCTGCAAAATGAACCGGTGTTTCATACGCGGTGCGGCTACCGCGAGAAGACGCCGACGACCGACATTTATCGCGATTATCACAACGGCAGAAAGCCGCCAGCCATGGCCACGCCGAAGATCGAGACACTGATCGAGCGATACAAGCCGACAATCGTGATTGTCCAGTTAGGCACAAACTGGATGGATCAGACATTGTCCGACGATCACATCCGCGCTGTCCTCGCGCGGTTCGTTAGCGCGGCGCACCGCGGCGGCACACGAAGGCTGATATGGATCGGCCCGCCGGATTCGTCGCGGTTTTCAAAGGTGCAGAATCGGATTTATTGGCTGATCCAGCAATCGGTTTGGCGGAGCGATCCAGTGATCGATTCACGTC
>JBKPBJ010000202.1:0-2170 GCA_046726875.1 Verrucomicrobiota bacterium | reverse complement strand
CCGATATCATCATGTGAGGTGGAATTCCCCAAAACTTGACGTACTTCTCGTTAAATTCCCTGACGTAATTCGCCTCGTCAGTCACGAGGATGGCGTCGGTGGTGGACTCCAGCGTGGCATGCATCATCGCAAGCGCCGTGGAGAGTTGATCAGCGTTGTTTTCGCCGCCTGCGGATCTATGCGCCTCTGCAGCGCCTTGGACGCTCGCGCCCTCTGCGTGTGCCGGTTGGCCGGCTGACACAATGTTTGCGGAGAAGCCGTGATCTTTCATCGCGTCATGTAACGCGACGCGGCGGCACGCTCAGCACTAAGCGTCGCAATACGCTTAAATCGTACAACCAAACTGGGGAAGGTGGAAGTAAAAACCGAGAAGCCCAGCCAACCTCGATTCCTTTTCACCCCCCTTAGCTGCACGACCCGCCGGACTGATTTTCGGATCAGGATCTACGGCCCCAGGAAACCATTTCTCGACAAAACAGTGCGAACCAAGCCTGAAGTAAGTTGGCCTTTCACAAAAATTTCTAAACTGTTCAAGCTGCGAAGCCAAGATCCGAGTTTTCAGTCGGTCGCCATGATCTGGCGGAGCTGACAGGCAAAGCGAAAGCTGCTACCAATTTATTTGCGGGATCGTTGGAGAAAAGGGAAAATCAGTGAAGCAGATGGCAGAAAAGAAGCACTCCGGATCGCGGGGGAAAAAGTACCCTCTGTCGCCGAACCAGCTTGGAGCAGAGGCGCGAACAGACCCGATCGTGCAGGATATGATTTCAAACGGGGTCCCGCTTACGAGGGCGAACTACCTGCGGCACGCGGGTTACGTGGACGAGCCGGGGCCGGAGCAGGAGGCGCAGTTGCCCGCTTGAGTTCCAGAAGGTGCAGGAGGTCTAGAAGCCAATTCGGTCACTAGATTCTGGAAAATTGAAGTTCCCTCGACTTGCAGTCTCGGTGCTCAACAGGACGTTGCAGCGCCGGTGGCCGGAATGGTTTTCGCAACCGGAAATCTCTGTTGCGGACGAGCCACTGCTCTCGAAAACGAAGTACTTGGTTGGTCTCCAATGTTCCAAAGCCCTTTGGATTCACTACAACGACAAGGCGCTACTTCCACCAATCGACCCAAGCCTCACGGCCATTTTCGAGCAAGGTCACGAGATCGGTGAATGGGCAAAGAAACTGTTCCCGGACGGAATTGATTTGAGTAACAGGAGTGCGTCGCCTGTGGTAGGGCGAGCCGGACGCGATCAGCAACGCAATCGGCTACGCGAAGTTTCGCAGTCGATCACATCACGCAGTGATTCGCGTTTATAATGAATCAGGCAACGTGATCCAAAACGAGCACAAGGGCGATTTCAAAAAACCGTGAACAGTATTGCCATCCTGCAGCCTTTTAGCGGACACTTCCCTCTGTGGAGGCAGCAAATAGATTGCAAGTTGCAGTCTAATTCTATTTGGGCCGCCAGCCGTACGGTCAGCACCACGCCATGAGCACAGAAAACAACAAACACAAGCGTTCGCCACGCATCACTCACATTTCGTGGGGTCGCATGGACATCGAGGGCCTGGGCACAGGTCGTGACTTCAAGCTGTACCCCGGCGGCGGTCGCGAGTGGGACTGGGCGGAGACGGGCACGCATCACGTTCCCGGCATTCAGCCCTCCGACGTTCAGGAGTTGTTGGACTGCGGCAGCAGAGTAGTCATCCTGAGTCGTGGTATGCAGTTGGCCCTCCGGACATGCCCGGAGACATTGCAGATGCTGCGCGACAGGGGAATCACCTATCATGTCGAGGAGACCAAGGCGGCGGTGGACCTTTACAACCGGTTGTCACGGACCGAAGCTGTCGGCGGTCTATTTCATTCGACCTGCTGAGAGATCGGTGAGCACACAATGGCAGCCTAACAGATCGCTTCCACCGGACCGCCGCTCATCTCTACGGTTTGAGGACTGCTGGAATGATCGAACGCTGGATTGGGTGCCAGTGTTTACTTCCAGCGGCGGTCGGTGAGCTTTGTCGTTAGGCGGACAGCGCAGAGAAACGAATGGGCTATGGAAGCTGGTGATGCATCAAGTAATTGTGTGTTTTGTGAGATTGCCGAAGGCAAAGAACCCGCAAGCATCGTTCATTCCGATAATCTGTGTTTGTCATTCCTGACGTTGCGACAGACTCGTCCCGGAGA
>JBKPBJ010000201.1:0-12206 GCA_046726875.1 Verrucomicrobiota bacterium | reverse complement strand
GACGGCGTACCAGATAAGGACTGCTATCGCCGCTACCGAATACGCACTGTCGAAGGACAAGACGATTTTGCCAGCATGGCCGAGGTCGTTAGGCGCCGGTATTCCCGAATCCTGCTCGAAGCGCGAGCCGCAAATTCCGACGCCGCGGAATTTTCGCAGGAGAATGCTTTCGATGCCGCTCGACGGTTGGAAGAGCAAACGGTCAACGCTCAAACTCCAACGTCCAACACTCAATTCAGAAAAACCAATGTGCCAGTTCGTCTGCCCGATCTCATCATTGTCGATGGCGGAAAGGGGCAGCTCTCAACCGCTTGCCGTGAATTGCAGCGATTGGGATTGCACGACCTTCCCGTTATCGGTCTGGCGAAAGAGCACGAGGAGATTTATCGACCGGGCCGTGCGCTGCCGTTGCAACTTCCAATGGATTCCCGTGCCCTGCGATTGCTTCAGCGCATCCGGGACGAGGCACATCGGTTCGCGAACGCATATCACCAACTGCTGATGAAAAAACGCGTCGAAGAAAGCATTCTCGACGATTGCCCTGGCGTGAGTCAGAATCGGAAAAGTTTGTTGCTACAGCGGTTTGGGTCGGTGAATCGGCTCCGCCGGGCAAGCGTTGACGAGATCGCGGCTACGGAAGGCATTGGCCGAAAACTGGCGGAAGAAGTGCACCTGTTTTTGCAGCGGCATTGATTTATCCAGAGTGTTGCCGAAATTCGGTGTCATTCCGAGCGAAGCGAAGCGGAGTCGAGGAATCCCGCGGAATCTCCCGGGAGAGTGTCACGAGATCCCTCGACTTCGCTCGGGATGACAGGCCTGACTAATCTTGGGATTTAATAGAATGACGTCCGCTCGAATTTATCGAAATCTGCGGCATCTGTGGATGGGATTCTTGATCTCTGTGCTAGCGGCGACAAGCCAGGCGCAGACGCTCATCCCAATGCCTGCGCCGAGTCCGAGCGCTTCGCTGGAAGAGGAGACAATTGTCCCCACTTTCGAGACGCAAAAACTGGCACGCACCTTTATGCTCGACGTTCCGGCGCCGCGCGGACAGATCACGGACCGCAATGGAGTGCCGCTGGCGCAAAACCGGCTCAGTTACAATCTAGTCATAACCTTCCCAACCCCGCTGAACTTTTCCGATGCGCAGGCGCTTAGTTACACGAGAGAAAAAATAGATCAGGCCGGGCAATTAATTGGACGCAGGTTCCGGATTTCCGATGAGGCGATCCTTCGTCATTACCGGAATCGGGGCATCATGCCGTTTGAGATCGCACCCAACCTCACGCCGCAGGAGTACGAAGGAATCAAAGACAAGCTGCCGCCCGGAATGATGGTACGACCTGTTTATGTCCGGATTTATCCGAACGGAAAGGTTGCCGGTCAGATTGTTGGTTACACCGGAAAAACGGGCCGAAATCCGGACGGCATTGTCGACAACCACGAAACGATCTGGCCGCAAACGGAGGGACGCGAAGGGCTCGAACAGACGTTCAACGAGATGCTTACCGGCAAGCACGGCGAATATAAACTGACCTTCGACAAGGACGGCCGGAAAACATCGGAGAAACTCGTGACTCCGCCGGAGCCGGGATACAACGTGGTGACCACACTTGATTTGCACCTTCAGGAACTTGCGGAAAAGGCGCTGGCAGCAAAAGCAAAGCGCGGTGCCATGGTCATTATCGATCCGAACAGCGGCGATGTTTTGGCACTTGCGTCCTGGCCTACGTACGACCCGAACGTGTTCGTTCCGTCCATCTCAGCCGATCAACTCAAAGCTTTGCAGTCGGATCCGGACATTCCGCTTTTGCCGCGCGCGTACCGTTCGTCCTATCCACCGGGATCGACATTCAAAGTGGCCGTGGGCATTGCGGCGCTGGAAAGCCACGCGGTTTATCCGGATGACCAATATCAATGCGTGCCCGCGCTTCAGATCGGCAATGTCACGTTCCACAACTGGAAAAAGGGCGATCGCGGCGCGCTAAACTTCGTGCAGGCGCTCACGGAATCGTGCGATACATGGTTTTATCAGGCCGGCATAAAGACCGGCTCCCCGCCCATTATTGATTGGGCGTTGAAGCTGGGCTTCGGCGCGAAATGCGGCATCCCGCTGCGCGGCGAAGCCGAAGGCCGCATTCCGAATGATGAATACATGAAAGCGACGCACGGCCGCAAAATCCTTAATGGAGACATCGCAAATATGTCGATCGGTCAGGGCGACATTCAGGTTACTCCGTTGCAGATGGCGCAGGCCATGGGCGTCGTCGCCAACGGTGGAACGTTCTATCAAACACGGCTCGTTCAGCAGGTGCAGACGTTCGATAACCAGATCGTGACGGCATATCAGGTGCGCGCGAAAAGAACGCTCGACCTTTCGTCGGAGACGTTGGAGCAAGTGCGCACGGGAATGATCAACGTCGTGAATGGTGCTGGCGGCACCGCGCATCAAGCCAGCCTCGACAATGTAGAAGTCGCCGGCAAAACCGGCACTGCGCAATGGGGACCGAAACACAAAGAGCGCACCGCGGCGTGGTTCGCCGGATTTTTGCCTGCTGATCAACCGCGATACGCGTTCGCGGCTGTTTACGAGGGCGACGTCGGCAGCAAAGTCCACGGCGGTTCCGCTGCCGCGCCAATGATCGCAGACGTGTTCAAAGACGTTTACAAGGGCCAAATGATCGCCGGCCATTCCCAGCGGCGCGCTCAAGAACAACCCGAAGTCCGCCGCGCCGAACCGGTCGAAGAACAAGACGAATCAGATTAGATATAAGAACACATGGAGACGGCTTGCCCTCAGGCCGTGGGGCAAATCTCCGCGTGTTTACCACATCAGATCAAAGATCGAACCGCGGTATGGCCATTCTTCACCTTCCTTGATCAATCCCGCTCGCAGCGCATTTTGCTCCACGTAATTCCATTTCTGCCCATAATTCTCTTGCGACCGCAGATACCGATCGAAATACTCCGGTTGCCAGATAGGCGGCGCAATATCCAACGCGGCCACGAGCTGGCGAGCGCTGACGCTCTTCCACATCTGCGTCCATTTCGCCATTGGCTGCGCAATAGTTGCACGACGCGCAAAGAAATGAACGTGATCGGGCATGAGAATGTAATGACCAACCCACCAGCCATCGCGTTCTGCCGATCGTTCCCATAGTCCACGCAAAATGGCGTGACTCTTCGCACAAGCTAAGAGGTTCCGTCGCTTATGCGTGCAGGTTGTAAAGAACACAATTGGATTATCACGGAATGAGGAAACGTGGGGTAAATGCCGATGTTCGATCATAAGATCCTACGAGGGTGCGGAACGGCCTGAGGGCAGGCCGTCTCCATATTGCACTACGCCGCGGCGGTTTCTTTCGGCAGCTCCATGGTTCCCTTGAACTTCGGCGGTTCTTCTTCGATGCCGAAATTGTCGGAATAGAGTTCCTCGATCTTCGCCATGTCGTCCGACGTCAGCGGCGCGGTGTCTGGAGCTTTTGCAAATTCGATGAGCTGTTCTTCGTCATAAATGTTCGGCAGCGTTGAAGCCACGCGATCATCCGCCAGCAACCATTGCAACGCTGCTTGTCCGAGCGTGCGCTCGGAGTTTTCGAGAAATCGTAACTGTTCGACTTTCTTGATCCCGTTCAGCAGCCAGCTCCGCGGTCTATGGCTGCGATGATCGGTTGGCGGAAATTTCGTGTCAGCCGTGTACTTCCCCTCAAGCATCCCTGACGAATGCGTGACACGAATGAGAAACATCGTGTCCTTACTGGCGTCGATCGCCGCATTGTGAAACGCGCGCCCGGGATGTTGCTCGAGCATGTTATAAATGTGTTGCACACTCGTTAGGTCGCGCTCGCGAATGCAATTCAATCCCTCGTACAGCCAACCAATCGCCGGTCCCACCGCAATGCCGTAGCACCGAACTTTTCCCTCCGTCTTCAATTTCTGCAGCGTCTTCCAGAGCGCGTCGTCATAAACCTGGTCCATCCGAATGTTGTGCAATTGGAGCAGATCGATCCGGTCCGTCTTCAACCGTTTCAACGCCGCATCGGTCGCCCGCGTAACAGCTTCGGGCGAAAAATCCTGCGGAATTTCTCGCTGACCGCGTCCGCGCGCCTCGCCGTGATGGACAAAATCGTAGCCCACCTTCGTCGCGACCACGATCTCATCCCGCTGATTCGGGAAAGCTTTCGCGATCAATTCTTCGCTCAATCCGTTTCCGTACGTATCGGCCCCATCGAACAACGTGATGCCGAGATCGAATGCCTTGTGCATCAGTGCAATCGCTTCGCCCTCAGTGAAGTTTCCCCACCAGCCAGTAGAAATCGTCCACAAACCGAAACCGACTTCGCTGACCGTCAAGTCGGTGTTCTTGTAAGTCCGAAAGCGCACGAAAAGTATTTAAACACAGAGCGCGCAGAGGTCACGGAGGAAATTAGAGATCCGTGTTTGTGGTCTGCGCTTCGTCTGCAGTTAATCAGCCAATGCTGATTCTGGACTATTTCCGGCGCGGGAATAGTCATCTGGACTTGCGCGGTGACTCTTTGGATTTGCACCGCCTGTTCTTCCAACTCGACCGTTAGCATCTTCATCCGACCCCGTTGTTGCGCGATCGCGGTGGGGAAATCTTTCTGCTCCTGCGCGATTGTCGCTTCCTGCTTGGCAAGCGTTTGACAGCTTACGCGCAATGCTCTGATTCGTTACCATGAGACCGGCTACATGATCGTGACGCACGATCGAGCGAGACGTAATCGTTTAAGAAAACACAGTGTTCAATGGAGCTCGTTCGAGATTCATCGCTGAGAAACGCAAAAAATGCGAGGGTTCTGCAATGCGTTATCCTACGGCGGAATCACCCGAGGTAACCACGGGCTCGTTCCGCCCTTCGAATACTTTTCGGGCAGTACCTCAGGGCGGCTTGGTTTCGGCGCAACGTCGCACACACCATCACCGTCGATGTCGCCGAGCTTCAGTGCGAATAGCCGCTCTGGCATCGTGTTCAAGTAGCGCCATTGTTGTGTTACCGGGGACTTCACCCACCAGGTAACGCCGGTCGCCATGAACTGATCCTGCTGCCCGTCACCGAAGAAATCGCAGCTGCCAAGCTCGGTAGTGGGGTCGACGCCGAATAAGTTGTTAGAACGGACATCGATCGGTTTGGTGATGTTGTCACCCCAACCACAGTTGCCGTTTTGCGCAATCGCATTGCCGGAGGGGCTGCGGTGCTTGAAAACATTACCATCGGCCACGGCCTTATCCGCCGGGTTGCCGCGAATCTTGATGGCCAAGCCGTTGGTGTAAAGGATCGTGTTGCGTTCAATGATCATAGTTTCTCCCGCCGTCCCACACTCCCAATTGGAGCTGCTATACCACCGATTCTTATCGCCGTGCATGTCGATCTGGTGGGTGTGCGAACAAAAGACGCCGCAATGCACGCCGCCGCCTGGCAGGATGAGATTCTCGCGGGCCGTATAGCCGGAGTAATCGGGCGCGTCGTCGTTCCTGCTTTTACCGGCGATGGCATGGCGATTCTCGTCAAATACATTTTGCTCGATTAGTGCATACGCGCCATCTGCGACATCCACGCCGTAACCCCAGCTGTTGTCGTGGCGATTGTGATGGAAATAGTTGTTCTTGATGTGCACTGCTGCCGGGTTCGTATTGAACAGCCGGCCACGTTCTGCCAACTGCACGTTGTCCTTCACGTGAACGCCGGCGCCACTCCAACGGGATATTTCCATATTGGAGATTTCGATGCTGTGAATAGGCTGAGTGTCAGGGAGCGGAGAAATCACGATGCCTCTCTCCGTATTCTCGCCGCTCCCAATATCGGGCGTTGGACCTTCGAGTCGAAAACCGGAGACCCGCACATTGTCGCCCTCGATATCGAATAGGGGTTTTCCGTCCCGGTGATCTGTAACAAAAATTCGTGGTCCAAAACTTCGTGGTCCACGCGCGCATGCAGGCGATGCGATCAACGATCTTTTGGCACGAATGACCAAGTCAGAACGGCCGGTCAAATCGAGGTCCACGTCACACAATTCAATGGTTTGTTTGTCGTTAGTTGAATTGGTCAACGCGCCAATTAGCACTCCTACCGGATCACGTGTGTTCCGATCGATGATTACGCGTGGGGGATAGCCGACTTCCACTCTTGCCGATCCGTTCTTCTCTGCATGCACGCCAAGTCGCGTTTCACTGACCACGACCGTGTACGCCGTAGTTCGCGACGGGGAAACGGATCGACTTCCTTTGGTTGCAACAGATTCGCCGTTCAGCTTTACCTTTACCGCAGGGCAGTGGTTCTGAAGATTTACAGACCAACTTAAAACGCTGGGCTGTCCCAGCGTGACTTTCGAAGGATTCACGGTCACCTGAATCGTCGCCTCGCTGACACATGGCGATGGTTCGGTCTCATCCCCCGTGCTCGGAGGCGGTGCGCCGAGTGTCTGCGAACAGCCAAAGAGTCCGAGGAATCCTAGAGCGCAACCAAGCAATGAAAGGATCAAAGAGACGATCCGTTGCATGGTTTGCGTCTAGTTACCGGATCCCCCGACCGTCAGCTCGGTGGCTGTTGACCGGTTGCAGGTCCAGAGTGGCGATCGCCCAAGATGTCTTCGTCGGTCTTCATGGGAGTCTCGACGAACTCAAAGCCAGGAGGGTGCGCATCAAAGGCGCCGTACCAGACAGATAAGACGCTATTGGGAACGCCAATAACAGTGAGAGTATTGAGTGGTAAACTAGTGCCCATGCACGTCCGCTCGTGGACGATCCGCGCCGACCAACCGTTATAGACTGTGCAAACAAGCGGGGCTGCTCTAGCACAGAGTCTTCGAGGTCCGCGAAGATGCGGGGATCGGTAGCTAATCTGCAGGATTTCGCGTGATTCCGCAGCCATTCGAACCTCCTCTCATAAATTGCATCCCCAAAGTCGCACTGCGAGTGGCCTAAGTGGTCCAAAATATGGCCACGTGTGGCGCCGTCGCTCGATCCAAGCCAGCATACTGGCGACCACGTTGATAACTAGCAGGGTAGCAACGAAGCCCCATTCAAACGATCCGCTGTGATCGTCGGGCTCATAACCCGTAAGCGCCTCAATCCAGTTTGACCAGAAGAAGGTGATGAGGATAAAACACCGGCTAAGGAAGACAAGAAGCGGCAGGATTCGGATTTTTTTGAACTGAGTAAGTGGATTCATGTTTCTTCTTTCGTTTTGAAATGATGCATGCTTTCCCTTTAGAAGGGAATTCAGGAGCGCGTGCTGCAAAAAATCTTATTTTTTTTAAACCGCAGACGACGCGCATACGCAGATTATTCAGAACATGGCGTTGCGATGCGGCCAATCCTGAAAAGCCTTTGCGCTTGCGTCGTGGAGTGCGGTTGCGCTCTGCCGTTTTGTCATATCCTTACGCCCGGAAGTATCGCCAGAGGCGAGAACACCTGTCACCGACCATCGACCCATCAATAGCGATGTATGCGCACGCGCTCGCGGAGCTATGTGAAACCTTATTCGGAGCCACTCATCGTACCGAGGGCACTTGGATTAGGATCGACCCCGCCCCCGATTGTGATCTGGTAATCGCGCACCGCGAGACCGCCGAAGTCGTCCGGCTTCGTCATGGTGGCGCTCACCTTGAGAACAAACCGTGGTGGGTGGTGTCCAGGCCCCGGCGGTGTCGTGCTGACGAGTTCCCACTTGGGTTCTTCTGCAACGCCGCGGCTTACGTAACGGGTGCGGGAAGGCACCTCGAGCAACTCGATCTTCGTTTCCACAACTTTGACACCGAGGCTCTGGTTGCCACGTGGGAGTGGGAGCATCCACGTAGTAGTCCGCGGCTTGCGCAGGTATTGCTCGCCGTTGATCCGATGGAAGTGGGAGTTGGCGAACCATGCCACTCGCCACCTGATGGTGCCCGACGGCCAGTCTGCCTGGTCCGGCAGAGCGGCGACAGTTTTGCCGTGGGTGTCTATGGCGAACGCGATCGAGTCGAGCGGATGGATCTCGGAGTAGGGGCCGCCGTCGTCGTCGTCGTGCGCGGTGTCGCGTACAAACGGGCCTTGGAGCCAGACGTTGCCATCGATCAACGTCGAAAAAGCGCTGAAGTCCTGCCCATCGCCCTTATTGTCAATGGCCTGCAACATGAGCTCCCAGGCGGTTTGTGCGCTGCCAGGCTTGGTAAGTCGGAATGCTGTTGAGACATCGGCGCTGTAGAACTCGTTGGCGCCGACCGTCGGCAGGCTCCAGTCGTCGTTCACCATGATCTCGCACCAGAAATCATTGTTGAATGCACCGACCAAAACGCCGGTGGCGGAGACTAGGTCGGTGCGTGTCGCCGAGGGGAGGTCAAGGTGCACATGCCAGTCGGCTTCGTTGTCGCCAAAAGGAAGTCCGCCTTGGCCGTGGAACGCCCCCACTTGGGCTGCTCGGCCCTCGAGCAGGATCTGGCCCGGTTCGCCGGACGGGCCTCGGTACTTGTCAGGGATGGGAAGGAGCGGGTACTTGCGCTTTTCTTCTCCAAAGCTACCTGGGACAATCTGCGCCCAAGTGCCGCGCCAGCCGGTGAGCTGTCTCAGCCGACGGATCCCGCCTTGGCCATCGGTAGCGTAAAACTGCAGGTCTCCAGCAGCGGCATCATAGAAAAGAAGGTCGGTCAAATCGCTACCACCAAAGTCACCTCTAACGATCTTCGTCCAACTGGAACGCCAACCGGTCTGCTGTCTAAGCAGATGGATTCCGCCTTGCCCGTCGGTCGTGTAAAACTCTCCTATTCCAGCAGCGGCATCATAGAAAAGAAGGTCGTTAAAGTTGCTACCACCAAAGCGACCCGGAATGATCTGCGTCCAAGTGGACCGCCAACCGGTCTGCTGTCTAAGCAGAGAGATCCTGCCTTGGCCGGCGGTTCTGTAAAACTCTCCTATTCCAGCAGCGGCATCGTAGAAGAGAAGGTCGGTAAAGTCGATAACAGGGCTACTAGCAAACTGACCCGCAACGATCTGCCTTCCAGAAGGCAAGCCGGTGTGTTGTCCAAGCAGCTCGATCTCGCCTCGCCCCTCGGTCGCGAAAAAATCCAGTGTTCCAGTCGCGCCATCATAGAAGAGAAGGTCCGTAAGGTGGCTAGTAGCACCAAACCGACCCGGAATAATCTGCCTCCCGGAAGGCAAATCGGTGTGCTGTCTAAGCAGATGCATCCCGCCTCGTTTGTCGGTCGTGTAAAACTCCCCTGTTCCAGCAGCGGCATCATAGAAGAAAAGGTCGGTAAACGGGTTGTGTTCACTAAACCGACCCGGAATGATCTGTGTCCAACTGGAACGCCAGCCGGTGTACTGTGTAAGCAGAAACATCCCGCGTTCATCGGTCGTGTAAAATTCCCCGTGTCCAGAACGAGGATCATAGAAGAGAAGACTTTGCATTGAAGTTCTGCTAGGTTGATAAGCCAGGTTTCATAAAAGGATCGGCCCTCTGCCTGTCGCCCTAGGCAACGCGTTAGTCCCGCCTATACTCCGTTTTCCTTTCATTGTTTTGGCTTTCCCTTTAAAAAGAGAGTCAGGCGCGTGTGCTGCACGAAATCGCAAGAAGTTCCGATGGCTTGGTTTTTTTCTTCGAGTTGGTGGTGGCTAACAGCTCTATCGACTATTGCCGCCTTCGCTCTCCAATCGCGGGGCTACGGCGGCCAGGGACGCCACTTGTGGCGCAGGCCTGACCAGCTGGATCTGATCGCCCACTCTCTCGATTTTTGAGTCCTGCTCTTTGAGGCGGGCAATGACGGACTCCATCGTTTTTTGTTGCTGGGCAATGGCTAACTGGAACTTCTTCTGTTGCTGGGCCACCGCAGATTTTAGCTGCGCGATCATTGCTTCCTGTTCCTGAGCTTTGCGACTTTGCTCCTGCACTTTGCGATGTTCTTTGAGGAACTCATTGAGCAACATGGCGTTGATCGAGTCGAAGCGCAGGGTTTCAGGTTGCCCTTCCGCATTGTACACCACCAGATCAGAGTCCACGGCTGCGACATCCTCAGCGATAAAACCATAATGTTTGACGTGGCCTAGATCCATATTCGCTTTTGCCCGGAAGGTGACCGGTTTGAGCGCAAACAGCCTTTCGCTCGCTTTATCCATCGGTTTGATGTCCTCCTTGTACCGCCGCGAAGACGAGCCAATGCCGAGCTTCCCATCACCAGAGGGACCAAAGGCTTCCATCACAACAGGCAAACCACCGACAATTGGCGTCAGGCCAATGTTGCGGATGCGAGTGGTATTGGTCTCGTCGCCAGAAAAGCCAGTCACAAATGTACCGATATGGACATTGCCGCTACCCGTGGTAATGGCGGACCCGGCCCCCTCACCCAGGGCGGTGTTGTCCCTGCCGGTGCTGTTAGTGAGCGCACCATCACCGATGGCCGTGTTGAAGCTGCCCGTGGTGTTGTTAACGAGCGCTCGAAAACCGATAGCCGTGTTCCTGTCACCGATAGTGTTCGAAAAAAGCGCACTGCGGCCGACAGCCGTGTTGGCGTTGCCCTCGGTGTTTTGATTGAGCGCTTGAGAACCGCTGGCCGTGTTTTCGGTGCCGATGGTATTGCTAAAGAGCGCTCCAAAACCGGTGGCCGTGTTGTTGGTACCGGTGGTGTTGCGGTTGAGCGCTACAGAACCGATGGCCGTGTTCTCGATGCCGGTGGTGTTGCCAAAGAGCGCTCCAAAACCGGTGGCCGTGTTGTCGCCGGCGGTGGTGTTGCTAAAGAGAGCCTCAAAACCCATAGCCGTGTTAGTGTTGCCGGTGGTGTTGCTAAAAAGCGCTCCAAAACCGGTCGCCGTGTTGTTGGTGCCGGTGGTATTGCTAAGAAGCGTTTGGAAGCCGTCGGCCGTGTTGGATGAGCCGGTGGTGTTGCTAAAAAGCGAAAACCAGCCATGCGCCGTGTTGTTGGAGCCGGTGGTGCCTAAATTAAGCGCCTGCACGTTCTCGGCCGCGCTGTTGCCATTGCCGCGGTCTTCGGATTGTTGTCTCGCTTGCGCGAGTGGCCCAATCCCAAGGCAGGCTACCGCCAGCAGATTCACTGTGAATACGATGTTTCGATTTTTCATAAACTAATTTTCCTTTCTTCTTTGCGCGCTCTCTAGAAGTGATGATTGCTTTTCGTTTACAAAGGGATTCTGGGAGTGGCGTGCGGCACGGAATTTCGGCGCATAATGACTGACCGTTAACGCGCCAGCTGTTCGGCGCCTGTTGATCCGGATTCGCCCACCGGCGACGGCGAAGGTG
Organism: Verrucomicrobiota bacterium; assembly: GCA_046726875.1. Taxonomy (GTDB): domain Bacteria; phylum Verrucomicrobiota; class Verrucomicrobiia; order Chthoniobacterales; family UBA10450; genus Udaeobacter. Next base: position 961 of record JBKPBJ010000201.1, on the reverse strand, counting down.
TCGGCTGGCAAGGGTCGCTGCTTTCGCCGATCTGAACGGGAAGCCCGACGAACTCAAAGCCCGGAGGGTGATCATTAAAGGCGCCGTACCATACAAAGAGGACGCTATTGGGAACGCCGACGACAGTCAGAGTATTTTTCGGCGAACAAGTACCGATGCACGCCCGTTCCTGGACAATCTGAGCTGACCAGGGACCGTTATTGACTGTGCACACAAGCGGCGGCTGCTCTAGCACAGAGTCTTCGAGGTCCGCGAAGATGCGTGGATCAGTGAGCTTGAATGTTGTCCTGCCAGAACCTCGAGGGAACAACAAATTGTTCTCATTCGCGAGCCTCGCTTCGGGACGTGTGCAGAGCGCGATTGGGGTGGTGATTTTCGCGTCGAAAAAGGTGTACGTCCAATCCTTACCACACAGCGTCGCAGTCGAGAACGGCTCTGGCGGGTGCACAGTAGGTGGCTCAATCCTTGTGGCGAGCACGTGAAGGTCTGGAACAAGTTTCAGGTGCGCGGCCGACTGCGCCGGTAGCTCATTCAACCCCGCCACTGGATCTTTTTTCCCACAACCTGCCAGCAAGAAGACGGGGACGATGAGCGTTAACGTGAGAACTTTCATAGCGTGTTTCATTTAGGGTGCGACCTCGTACACTTTGTTGAGACTCGCTTGTTGTTGGTGCGTTTGGATTTCCCATAGTAGTCTTGAAATGATGATTGCTTTTCCTCCAGAAAGATTTTCCGCAGCGCGCGCTGCACGGAATTTTAAATCTTTTTCGTGCCTTGCTTTTTTCTGCAGTCTTGATACAAACTACTGACGTGAAGGCGCTGGCAGGGAATGGGTGTCGCCGGAGCGATTGGTTTCCTTCGACCAATTGGAGCGTTGTTCTTGCGGCAGGACGAAGCCAAACTGAGCCCGAGATTGCGCAAGCCGCGCTCGCGGAGCTTTGCCAAACGTACTGGGTACCGC
>JBKPBJ010000200.1:0-4669 GCA_046726875.1 Verrucomicrobiota bacterium | reverse complement strand
GTCGGGATCGTCAGGCGCTTTCTCCCGCCATTCGGTAAGCAGCGGCTCGATCTGCGCCTCCGCATGCTGATCCAGCAGCTGTCTGTAACGATGAGCGTATTCCTGGCCACTCGCCACCTCGGACTTCGGCTCGACGTAGACGAGGGTTTTCAGAACTTTCTCGAGTGCCCCTGAATCTTTCTGGTAACTGGCTTGATCGCGGGATGTGAGAACAATATAAGCAACTCCCTGCGGAAGTTGGATGTAGCCCACGCGTTCCCACTGCGAGTAGGTTTTTGTCGCAGGGTATTCGTTGATGAAGTATTCGTGGCCGTCCTTAGTTTTACCGGACGCAATTTTCTGCTTCGGGATGCCATGTTTTGCCTTCATCCCCTGAATCGCCCATGCCACGAATGCTTCTGCGCCTTCCCATTGAGGACTGGCTACCTTCGCGTACATCACGGTCTTTGCATCGGCCCATGAGGAGTCCTTCGGGTAAAGAACGCACGGCATGTCCTGCCCTTTGCCTGACTCAGTGTCCAGCACCCAGCCTTCGGGGGCAGTGATGTCAAAGCCGGCTTTCGGGCCATGAACAATTCCTGCTGGATCCTTCTCCCCCGGAACTCTGACGTTGGTAGTCGCTGGGGGTTGGATCGTTTTGTCGTTAGTAGGTTGATAGGTGGCCACGCAATGCAACGGTTCTTTTTCATGGCCTGGTTCGGTCACAGGGCCTTCGTAGCGCCGGACCCCATTGCGCTTGGGCTCTTGACTGATGGCAATCCAATATTCCATCTGTTGAGGCTTAGCCTTTTGTTTATCTGATTTTTTGGGGCGAAGCTGCATCCATGTGTCGCCATCGTGCGTTTCCTGCTTAACGACTTGGAGCGCCGGCGATGCGGCCTCGGAACGAAGAGGGTTATGCACGAAACCATAAAACCGTTGAGCAACCGCGTGACCTTTGGCATCTTCCAACTTCCAGGTTTTGCTTCCGTCAAAGCTCGTCCACAGTTGGCCTTTGATCGCGATTAGCCGGAAAGCGTTTCGGTCCTCGGGCTCGACTGTGAGATCGAAATCTTGACCAGCCAATAACCCATGGGCGCGGAACTTGAACGCTCCGCTGATCGTAGCGTCCACCCCCCAGACACCGGTTTCCATTAGCTTCAACCCTTCTACAAGAAGTCGTGGACCATTGTCCGGGCTGATGTTAATCGACAATGACACTGGCCAGCTGGCGTGCGGTGGAGCGGGAAGCTGGAGATCGCGTAATTTATCGCCGATACATTTTGCGACTGACTGGTCCTTGGACCCTAGCACCTGCTCCAGTTGACCGTTGGCCGCAAAAACAAAAACAACGTCAAGCTTAACTGTCGGGCCCAGATTCTTTGTGCATTCGCCGATGACGTCACCGAAGCGCGGCGCAACCATTTTTCCGAACTCGTTTTCGTACGCTTTTCCAGCGTCGGTATCGGCGAGACGCCGCGCTTCGGCCAATGCCTCTGTGAACGCGCGGTTCTGTTGCGGGCCATTCGTTGCAAAATTTTTCTCTTGCGCGCGCAGACTGGCGAACGTCAGGAGCGAAACTGCTGCAATGCTAAAAATCAGGGAACTGAAATTCCGTTTCATGGCAATTGATGTGTGAGTGACGCTCCCGTCGGTTTTGATTCGACAAGTCGCGCCAACCTTTCCATTATCAGGATGCGCCCCAGCTACCAAGCTTAAAGTCCAGCAAATTCGAAAGGATCAATTATGAAACCCATCCTAATATTAGCAGCCGTGGTTATCGCCTTGGGCGGCGAAGCTTTCGCCCGCCTCGGCCAGACCGAAGATCAAGTCAACGCGCTTTTCGGAAAGCCGGTTGACCCGGGTAAGCCAGATCGCGACGGCATAACAACAAACATGTACAAAAACCCAACAAGTGAGTACATTGCTGTGGTCCAGTTTCTAAACGGCCATAGCGTCGCCGAAGCTTATTCCCGCGTGGATAGGCATAAGCTTTCCGAAAAAGAATTGTCCATCTTTCTCCAGGGAAATTCTGCCGGCAAGGAATGGAAAAAAGATCCGCGCAAGCTCGCGTGGGAAAGAAGCGACCATCGCGCAGCGGCATGGTGCGAAACGCTTTCGGGGCGACCGACCCTGCTCATCCAAGCCAAACATTAGCGCTCGGTTATTTAGCTCGTCGCGACCCGGTCGCACTACCGAGAGGTTTCCCTGTTCTTATCGCGCGTCTGTTTCGCTAGTGAGCAACGCTTTGATTTTTTCCATGTCCGGATTAGTGACGCCTGCTTCCTCGAGTTCCTTGAAATCGTCTAGCACAGCTTGACTGAAGCTTCGGTCGTCCTCGCGGAGCTTGGCATTTTTGTTTTCCAAATAAATAGCCTTCGCCTTGTCGAATTGGTTATCGAAGAGATAACTGTGAGCGAGAGCGACCTTGATCATCGCCGCGTTATGCGGAGAAAGTTCCAAGGCCTTGAGAGATGCTGCTATCGCCTCACGGGGTTTTCGATCGAAGAGATAATACCAGGCCAGGGATAAATAGTAATCCCAACGTTTTGAGGTCAACCCAATAGCTTTCTGTACATCTTCCGCCGGGCTAGGTTGTTTCTCTTCGGCAGCAGATTGGCCACGGTTGCGATAGGCATCAGCGCCGCGCTTCCGTCCCGATACTTCCTTGGATGTAATCTTTCCTTGCTGAACGTCCCAGGTCGCTTCAACATGCCCACGCCACGTATCAGGGCTCAAGCCTAAATCGTTCGGACTAGTGTGCACGTTAGCATCGATGACGACGCGGCTGGTGCCATCGAGTTGGAACGCCGTATCCCCATCCTCGACGAAAACGGCTTTGCGATGGTTAGGCGGCAACAGATCACGCGCTTTGCGCAGAATGTTCGTCATCCGACTCGGCTTGCGATTATGAAATTCAACGAGGAAAACGTCTCGCGGACCCCACTTCCCGTCGAGCGTGATGAGCGCCAGCGAGGTGTCATCCGACCATTCGGCACTGATGCCGCCGTGGCTTTGGTGTTGAAAGTAAGGTTCCTCTGCTTGCAGTGCGCCGAGAATACTGAACGGCTGCAATGTAACCAGGTAATCCTTTGCATTATCAGACGACTGGTAATAATCATCCGTAGGGTAAATCACAGCGAACTTTTTGTTCGGCGAGATCGTGCTACGCGCGATGAGATAATTCTTTGCATATTTATCCGGCAGGCCAGTCGAGGAATCAGTTTCGGATTCTGCCTCCTCCTCCTCGGGTTCGGGTAGGGGCCGACCGGCTAAGAACACAGTCTCCGCACCATCGGGAGCGAATTTTGAAATGCCTCCGCTAAAGCTTTCCAGGACGAACAGGTTGCCGGAGGCATCGAAGGCAAAGCCGCGTGGTGACGTTGTTAGCTGAACGAAATCGCTTTTAGTGCCGCCAGGCGTAAATTTGAAGATCGTGTTTCCCGTATCGCCGACAAAAACGTTACCCGCTTTGTCAATAGCCAGCACGCTGACTGTTATACCTGTGGCAAAGTCGCTCCTAGCTCCGCCAGGTTCGTATTTGAAAATACTGTGCTTCAGTGGAACTGCGGCAAAGAGATTCCCCGCGGGGTCGCAAGCCAGGATCTTAGCTGCGATCTCCGTCGTGGCGAAAATGCTCTTCTCTCCCTTTGGAGTAAGTTTATAGATCGAGCCGGTATCCCAATCGGAGACGAAGAGATTGCCTGACGGGTCGATCGCCAAACTGTAAGGAAGGCCCACCCCAGTGGCGAAGGTGCTTCGGGTTCCGTCCGGACTGAATTTAAGAATCGTGCCACCGACGTGGTACTCGCCGCTTGGGCTTAACACAAAAAGATTGCCCGCCGCATCAAACGCGAGCCCATTGCCCTCGGACAAGTGAATCCCGGTGACAAAACCGCTCCTCGTTCCATCGGAGAATTTGAAGATTGTTTCAGCCGCGTGATCTGCGATGAAGAGATTGCCAGAGTGGTCAAAAGCCAGGGCTGTCGGGTTGTTCAAAGCAACTTCGGCTCCGCCATCGCTGGAAGCCAGCAGCGTTACCAGGCACACCACTGTAAGGGCAATTCGAATTCGCATTCGGTTAGTTGAAGACATCAATTGCAAAAATGGTAACGACCTGTCTAAGGCTCGACCCAGCTGTTGGACCATCTAGTGTGGATTGGTGGAATTGGTGTCCCGAGTTGGGCCGTTCATCAGCGTTTTGATCCTTTCCATATCCAGCTGGTAGGCGCGTTCGTTCGGCTGCAGTTGACTAGCTTTCTGCATGTCCTTAATCGCCGCATCATACTCTTCCTTGTCGGCATGCACCCAGGCGCGGTTCCAGTAAGCAAAATGGTTCTTAGGATCGAGTTCGATGGCGCGATTGAAGTCAGCGACAGCCTGATCCAAGTCCTCTTTTTCATATTCGGCGTTGCCGCGGCGGCGATAAGCCTCGCTATCTTTCGGGTTGCGTCTGATGTCATCCGTAAAATCGCGGATCAACTGATCGTAGTCGGGAAACTCGAACTTTGCTGACTTGGGGAAGTGCTGGCGAAAGTATTCTTTGCCATTAAATGGCCATACGATGTCTGTCCCTTCGACGCTCACAAAATCTCGCGATTGTTCCCGTAGAAATTTGGCGTATGCGTCGTCGCCGATGAGATGGATCACAACGCACGTAACACCGTCGTGCTCTTCCGCGGCAGCTCCG
>JBKPBJ010000199.1:0-4675 GCA_046726875.1 Verrucomicrobiota bacterium | reverse complement strand
CAACATCTGTTCATAATCTTCGGGTGACGTGACTCCGTAGATGCAAGACACGCTTGCCACCACGATGACGTCGCGTCGTGAAAGCAGCGCGCTCGCGGTTGACAGGCGCAACCGCTCAATCTCTTCGTTGATGGAGGAATCCTTCTCGATGTAAGTGTCGGAGCGCGGGATGTAAGCTTCTGGCTGGTAATAATCGAAATAGCTGACGAAGTATTCCACCGCGTTACTCGGGAAGAATTGTTTGAACTCCGAGTAAAGTTGCGCGGCAAGTGTTTTGTTGTGCGAAATTACCAGCGTCGGCCGATTTAGCTCTTGGATGACATTGGCGACGCTGAAGGTCTTGCCTGAACCGGTCACACCGAGCAGTGTCTGATGCCGGTTTCCGGCCTCGACAGACTTCAACAGCTTCGCGATAGCCTGCCCCTGATCGCCGCGAGGTTTGAAGTTGGATTCAAGCTGAAATGGCATCCGCCAATTTTAGCACAACATCGACAGCAGCGTCGGGGCTGACTTTGTTGGTGTGCTTGATGATTATGCTTTCGCGGAAATAGGATTTCAGAAATCGGAAACATCGCGGAAGATTGCTGTTCAACCTATGCCCTCTGAATCTGGAACGTCAGTCCGATTACAGATTGGCCACGTTCTGTTTATGGACCTGGTCGGCTACTCGACGCTGCTTCTCGATGAGCAGCGTCAGTTTCAGAAACAGCTGACTGACATTGTTCGCGATACCCAGCAGGTCCGTATCGCCAAAGAAGCCGGAAAATTGATCGGCCTTCCCGTGGGCGATGGCATGGCGCTCGTTTTTTTCGATAGCCCCGAAGCGCCGGTGCGGTGCGCGATCGAGATCAGCAAAAAGCTAAAAGAACATCCACAATTAAAGCTTCGGATGGGCATTCACAGCGGGCCAATCAATGAGGTTCGTGACGTAAACGATCGAACAAACGTTGCAGGAGGTGGAATCAATCTTGCCCGGCGGGTGATGGATTGCGGAGATGGCGGTCACATCCTCATATCGAAAAGGGTCGCGGAGGATTTGGCTCAATCCCGACGGTGGACTCCATATTTGCATGACCTGGGGGAATGCGCGGTAAAGCACAGCGTCCCCGTTTTCCTGGTAAATTTTTATGGCGACGGCTTCGGGAATCCTGAATCGCCGAAAATAATTCAGCACGCGCAGGCCGAACAAGCTGCCAAAACTGCGGCTACCGGTACTCGACCGAGATTTCGAGGTGTATATATCGCGATCGCAGCCGCGATCTTTTTCGTCGCTGGCACGGCTCTAAGCATCTGGTTTTATTCCAAGCAAACGCCGGCAGCCTCGCTGCCTCAGGAGAAAAGCATCGCGGTGTTGCCCTTCCAGAATTTCAGTCCGGAGAAAGACAACGCATTTTTCGCAGACGGAATTCAGGACGATATCCTGACGAGTCTGGCAAAGATCAAAGACCTCAGAGTCATCAGTCGTTCCTCGGTGATGGCGTTTCGTGACGCCGCAGCTCAGAACGTGCGCCACATCGGGAGGAAGCTCCGCGTGGCGAACATTCTCGATGGCAGTGTCCGCAAAGAAGGCGAGCGTGTCGTGGTGAATGTGCAATTGATCGATGCGCGAAATAACCGGCAGATTTGGGCAAATCGTTACGACCGCACTCTGGCTGATTCGCTGGGTTTGCAGGGAGAATTGGCCACTGAAATTGCGGATACGCTCAGCGCAACGCTAAGCGAGGAGGAAAAAGCGCGGGTCATCACGAAACCGACACAGAACGCAGATGCGTACGTATTTTATTTGCGCGCAAACCAACTCTCGGGAAATCCCGACGCCCTTATGGAGGACTACAAAGCTGCCGAGCAGCTTTATACGCAGGCCATCGCACTCGACCCGGGCTTTGCGGTTGCTCATGCACGGCTGGCGTCGACCTGTGCGCAGATTTTCCACTTTGACGAACCGTTGGAGAGTTGGAAAAACAAGGCGCGTGCCGAGGCGGAGACCGCCCTGCGCCTCCAACCGGATTTGGCGGAAGCGCATCTCGCGCTTGGCCAATGCTTTTACTGGATCGACCAGAATTATGAGCGTGCCCTTGAAGAGCTCGACATCGCTTCACGGTTATCTCCAAACAATAGCGATGTCCGTCGTTTGAGTGCATCGATCAGACGCCGGCAGGGTAAATGGCAGGAAGCGCTTGAAGGATACGAGAGAGTCGTGAGGCTGGATCCGCAAAATGCAACGGCGGTTCGCGAACTCGTCTTCACAAATACGGCCATGCGCCGCTGGCCGGAGGCGGCACATTGGGCACAGCGCTTGCGTGCGATAGCGCCGGAATCGCTGGTTGGGAAGATTCAGGGCGGTTACATCGATTTCTGGTGGAAAGGCAACACGCGTTTACTGAAGTCTTTCCTCAGCGAGGTCCCCCTTGGTGTCGATCCCGATGGCGTAGTCACTGCCGGTCGGTGGGACCTCGCCATGCTGAATCGGGATTATGTGGCGGCCAAGCGTGCACTAAATGATTCGAACCTTAAGGACTTCTCATACATGAATGGCGCCCCGACGCCGCGAAGTTTTCTTGAAGGGTGCATCGCCATCGCACATGCTGATACAGCCAATGCGCAAAAATATCTTCAGGATGCGCAAAGTATCTGGGAAAACGCTGTGAAAGAAGCGCCAGAGAGCGCTTTGCGGCATGCCAATCTCGGCCTGCTCTATGCCTTTATGGGACGCAAGGAAGACGCGATCCGCGAAGGCCGACGCGCCGTCGAGCTCAAACCAGAATCAAAAGATGCCTTCGACGGCGCAATCATGAACGGCTATCTCGCCCTCATTTACGCTCGCTTGGGCGAAAATGATTTAGCCATTCCGTTGATTGAGCGTCTGCTCAAAGTGCCGGGTGCAGTCGATAGCGCCGATTACAGTATCACCGTCAACGATCTGAAATATCGCTGGGAATGGGATCCGCTTCGCGATGATCCGCGTTTTAAACAACTGATCGCAGAAGCCAGGCCACCTGAAGCTGAGAGGCTCGCGCGCTTGTAGCAGTTAAAAATTTGGATTCAGGTTAGAACGGCTGATCCACTCACCAGTGAACGCGGAAACGTTTTTTGCCGAGCTAAAGCGAAGAAAAGTGTACAGCGTCGCAATCGCGTATGTTGTAGCCGGTTGGGCGCTCGCTCAAGGCATCGCGCAAGTTCTTCCGGTATTCGATATTCCAAATTGGGTGGTTCGCCTCTTGGTCGTACTGATTGTGCTTGGGTTTCCGGTGGCGCTTACGCTTTCGTGGTTTTTCGATTTTACTCGATATGGAATCGTGCGCACTCCAGATCGGGCACCGCAACCCAGGATTGATGCCGTCGATCCGTCCATTTCACAGGAGAAGTCGATTGCAGTTTTGCCATTTAAGGATCTGAGCGCGGGGCCGGAGCGCGATTATCTTGGAGAAGGCATCGCCGAAGAAATTCTCACCGCACTTTCCAAGGTCGACAATCTGCGGGTGGCGGCGCGGCGTTCATCGTTTTGGTTTAAAGATCGGGACGCGGACCTGAGCGAAGTCGCCAGCAAGCTCAACGTCGAGCATGTGGTCGAAGGGAGCATCCGACGAGACGGCAACCGAATTCGTGTGACTGCCGAGCTGACCGAGTGCTGCCAAGGATTCACCTTGTGGTCGGAAACGTTCGAGCGCGAATTCCAGGGAATCTTTGCGCTCCAGGACGAGATCACGTGCTCGATCGTAGATGCGTTAAAGCTCAAGCTGGCAATTGCGCCTTCTTCGCCTTCGCGCAGCATGGAAGCGTACGATCTTTATCTCCAAGGCTTGTTCTTGTCGGACAAAAGCACAGAAGAAGCACTGCGGAAAAGCCTGGAGTTTTTCGCGCGCGCACTCGAGAAAGATCCGCGATTCGCGCGCGCCTGGACCGGTATTGCGAAGTCCTGGCTGTGGCTCGCTGATGCTTATGTCGAACCACTCGAAGCTTATTCGAAGGTGCGTGAGGCTGCCGTGAATGCGATCAACATCGACGATGGCGAAGCAGAGGCGCATGTTTATCTGGCGGAAACCAAACGGATCCTCGATTGGGACCTGCGCGGCGCCGAAGCCGAATACGTCCGCGCGTTCGAAATCGATTCAAATTCTACAACCTCGAATTATTTCATCGCTGCATTTTATGCGGCGATTGGCGAGCGCGAGAAAACGCTTACGTATCTAAGTCGCACGGCGAAAATTGATCCCGCCTCGCTGTGGGTTAGCAATTTCGCCTGCGAGATCTATCGATACTTCGGATTGATCGATGAAGCGATGGCCGCTGGCGAGCGCTCGTTGCAGCTTGATCCAACATTTGCTTATAGCGAGCCGCTGCTGGCGGCCCTTTACCGGGAAATGGGCCGCTTCGATGACGCGATCGCGTTATATAAAAAGTCGCAAGAGCTCAGTGGTAGGGTGCCCTTCGGCCTTGCGATCACGTACGGCAAAATGAACCGCGGGGAGGAAGCGAGGGAGATTCTCAAGGCCGTTTGCGCAAGTCGCGGGAGCTACACGCCAGGGGATGCGATTGCGCATGTGCACGTGGTGTTAAACGAACACGAGGACGCCATGCGCGAATTGCAACGTGCATACGAGGAACATTCCTCGTCATTGCACTTCATCGGCATCGCTCCCGAATTCGCGCCGCTGCGTTCGGACAAACGTTTCGT
>JBKPBJ010000198.1:0-8428 GCA_046726875.1 Verrucomicrobiota bacterium | reverse complement strand
GAATCATCGCGCGTTTTTCATTATCTTCGGGCTCTACGGGCCTGTCGATGTTGTTGACACTTTACTCAAAGGCGTGCCGCATTTTCTCGAACAAGGACCACAATACGTCGTTAGTACTACAGTTTTTATCGTTGGCATGACTATCGCTGCGATCACCAAGAACGAACGTTATCAGCAGTTCTATGCTCTTTTCTTTCTCGTCCAAACCATCGTAATCAGCTTCGTCCTTTTTCAGACGCTTGTGTAAGGCTGCGCGTTCGCATCATCTGAACGCGCTCGCAGGGATTACGAAGCGCGACGTAACCCGAGCGACGGCCTAACAACTCAGGAATATCATTCTGCCGACTCGGTCGGGATCCTATTTGCTCGCGATATCTAGAACGACGCGAAAGCGGGCTTTGCCGCTCATCATGCGCTCGTACGCTTCAGCGGCTTTTTCCAATGGAAAAACTTCGTTCATGGAGTGCACGTCCGCCGACGCACTGAATTCGAGTGTATCCTGCGAATCAATGGACGTTCCCGAGTACCAACCTTTGACCGACCGGCAGCCAGTGATGAGCAGAATCGGATCGACCGAGATCGGTCCGGCTGCGCCGATTACCATGAGCACACCGTTCGGCGCAAGCCCGCCGAGGACCGCTGCCATTGCTTCGGCATTCGTCACGGTCGCGATCACAACGTTCGCGCCCCCAAGTTTATTCAATTCCGCCGCCGGATCGGCTGCCTGGCTGTCGATGTAATGGTGTGCGCCGAGTTTTTTGGCGAATGCTTCCTTGTCCTTTCCGCGTGCAATCGCCACGGTGTTGAATCCCATTCTGGCTGCGAACTGCACGCCGAGATGACCGAGTCCACCAATCCCAAGCACAGCGACCACATCGCCGCCCTTTGCGCCGCTGTTTCGCAATGCGTTAAACGTCGTCACGCCCGCGCACATCAGCGGCGCGCCGTCAACGGCCGAGAGTTCGTCAGGTACCAGCGCCAGCGCTTGAGCCGGCGTAACCATGTATTCGCCGTAGCCGCCATCGAAAGAAATTCCCGTGGTGAGCAAGGCCACGGTGCACGCAAAGAACTCGCCGCGACGGCAGTGATCGCAATAACCGCAATTGCCACCGTGCCAGCCAACGCCGACGCGCTGGCCAGTTTTCCACGGCTTCACGCCGTCGCCGACAGCATCGACAATTCCGATTACTTCATGTCCCGGCACACGCGGATACTGAATACCGGGCCAGAGTCCTTCTTTGACTAACGAATCGCTGTGGCAAACACCGCACGCTTCGACCTTAACGCGCACCCATCCCCGTTCCGGCTCGGGGATGTCGCGTTCGACTAATTCAAATGGCCCGCCTGCTCGCGGGATTTGGACAACACGCATTTTATTCGCCATGACTTTTCAATCGCTCCGCTCGTGAGAAAACACAAGAGTTGTAATGACGCTGGCGGTATTGCTTCGCGCCCGACTTGGTATGGTCGAGGCGACCTAAAACCCCCGCATCGAAAGCTCGTCCAAACTTGACGGCTTTAAGCCGTCAAGTTCGAGAGCGTTTTCAAAGCGGGCGAGAGCACTGTTGAAAAACAGAGGCAAGGTCGATGCGTTGCAGGCGACGGACGATAACCCATGTGCCGATGCGTTTCAGATCACGCCTCACTTTTAAATGCGTGCGATCTTTGGCGCCGGAACGATTCAATTGCAATGAAAACTCGTTGGTCGAGCGATCCTATTTTGCGCTTAATCTTTTTCGCGGCCCTTTTCGTCATCGGTGCCATAACCGGCGCGGCCGCTGAAAAGGGCGCGCTCCTCACTGGCAAAGCCGCGATGGGCGATTGGATAAGCGATGCGCCCGGCGTCAGGCGCAAAATCACGGTGCAGGATTTGCCGCCGCCAAGTTCGAATGCTCTCGCAATTAATCGGGCGCACGTTGTAGACCGGCCAGCTGACGCACAACCCAAAGTTCCACCAGGATTCAAAATCGAATTGTATGCCAGCGGGTTTCGCGATCCGCGATTCCTGCTCACCGCGCCGAATGGCGACATCTTCGTTGTAGAGAGTCGCGCCAATCAAATCAAGGTGCTGCGCGATACAAACGGCGATGGCAAACCAGACCTTACAGAAACGTTTGCAGAACGCGGCTTAAACAAACCCTTCGGGATCGCTTTTTATCCACCCGGTGACGACCCGCAGTTCTTGTACGTCGCCAATACCGATGGCGTGGTTCGATTTCCGTATCGTAATGGCGATCTCAAAGCGCGCGGACCGGCCCAGCAACTCGCAGCACATCTCTCGCCCGGCGGGTTGTTACGCGGCGGCGGTCACTGGACACGATGCATTGTCTTTTCACCAGACGGTAAAAAAATGTACGGATCGATCGGGTCGCGCTCGAATGTGTCGGATAACGCTGCGGAAGCGAATCGCGCGCGCATTTTCGAGTTTAATCCTGATGGCAGCGGACAAAAGGTTGACGCCTGGGGAATTCGCAACGCCGTCGGCATCGCGTTTCGCCCCGGAACGAATGAACTATGGATGAGCACGAACGAGCGGGACGAGATCGGCGAAGATTTGCCGCCCGACTACATCAGCAGCGTGCGTCCCGGCGGATTTTATGGCTGGCCTTGGTATTACATCGGAAATCATCAGGATCCGCGCCACAAGGGAAAACATCCCGAGCTCGCCGATAAAGTTATCGTTCCCGATGTGCTCGTGCAGGCGCACTCGGCTTCGCTCAACCTATGTTTTTATACCGGTGACCAATTCCCGTCTGAATACAAAGGAGACATCTTCGCTGCGTTCCACGGTTCATGGAACCGCATGAAACGCACGGGTTACAAAGTCGTGCGCGTGCCGTTCGACAAATCAACCGGGAAAGCGCGCGGCGAATATGAAGACTTCGTGACCGGCTTCGTCACGCCCGATGGCAAAGTCTGGGGTCGCCCGGTCGGAGTCACCGTCGCCAAAGACGGCAGCCTCCTTATCAGCGAAGACGGCGACAAAACCATCTGGCGCGTGAGTTACGGCGGATAAGATCAGTTCGCTTTATTAATGACTAGTCTCCGGAACGAACTGCGCAGCGTTATTTTCTGCCGCCCCAGAGCTGAAATGTGTAAGTAAACGACACGTAACCGAGCACTTCGTGCGGACTATCGTGACGGGCAGAAAATCGCAGGCGCAAAACGCGACACCATCCTGGTTCCGCCAAAATCCACAATCAAAGTGGTCTTCGATGCCAATGATCCCGGTGTGTGGGCCTATCACTGCCACATTCTCTATCATCTTGCGACAGGCATGTTCACGGTTCTTAAATACGAGAATGTGGACACAAAGTTCTGGAAGCCCGAGAAAACAGAAACCGAACTGCAGAACCCTCTCGAACTCAATAATGCCGCCGCATTTTGGAGGGAAATGACAACGGGGCTTTTTACATCGAGCAAAGCAGTGATTTCCCGATAGCGCTCACGAACAACGGAATAGATCATTAGACGCCAGTTGCGTTGCTGTTCGTCAGTAGATTCCACCGCAGCGCAGACAAAAGAGAATTGCTGCTTGCGACGTTGCGCATAATCTGCAGTTGACGGCATGAAGATTGGTTTCGCCCAAATTAATCCGACTGTGGGAGATTTGAGGGGAAATTGCGAATTGATCGCCCGCGCGTACGAGCGGCTCGCCGCGGCGGGCGCGGAACTCGTGCTCACGCCCGAGTTGGCGATGACCGGATATCCGCCCCAGGATTTGGTTCTCAAATCGCGCTTCGTTCCGGAAAATCTGGAATTGCTGGCAAAGCTGCACGCTCGCGTCGGCGATGCGGCGTTGCTCGTCGGGTTCGTTGATCGCAATGAAGGACGCGGCAAACCGTTTCGTAACGCCGCGGCTTTGCTTGAACGCGGCAAGCCAATTCGCAAAACGTACAAATCACTGTTGCCGACTTACGATGTTTTCGACGAGGAGCGATATTTCCAGCCGGCCGAGCGCGTTGAGCCTTTTTTCGTTCACGGGAAAAAAATCGGCGTAACGATTTGCGAAGACATTTGGACCGAACATTACCTGCCGCACCCGCTCTACGATTGCGAACCGGTGCGCAGCCTGGTGGAGCAAGGCGCGGACATCATCGTCAACCTAAGCTCCTCACCGTTCAGCTTGCACAAACCGGCGATCCGCTACGAGATGGTGGCAGGTCTTGCACGCGCTTACCAGCGCCCGATCAGCTACTGCAATTTGATAGGCGGCAACGACCAACTGCTCTTCGACGGTAATTCATTCGCGGTGAATTCAGCGGGGACTGTGATCGCGCAACTCGCAGCGTTCCGTGAAGACGAACGAGTCGTCGACACTGATTCCAGTTCGGCAATCGAATTTCACGAGGGCAAAATACCGGAGCAAATTTTCGCCGCGCTTTCTCTCGGGCTCCGTGATTATTGTCGTAAATGCAACTTCCACTCTGTAGTAGTCGGTCTGAGCGGCGGAGTCGATTCCGCTGTGACCACAGTCATCGCAGCTGATGCGCTGGGGCCGGAGAACGTAACCGGCGTTTCCATGCCTAGCCCGTATTCATCGCGCGGCAGCATCGAGGACGCGCGCGCGCTCGCGCGTAATCTCGGCATAAAATTTCTCGAGATTCCGATCACGGACGCGTTTCAGGTTTTCAGGGCGCAGTTTAAGGAAGTTTTCAAAGGCCTGCCCGAAAACGAGACCGAAGAAAACATGCAGCCGCGGCTCCGCGCGATGATCTTGATGTCGCTGTCGAACAAGTTCGGTCATCTCGTTCTTAGCACCGGCAACAAAAGCGAACTCTCCGTGGGTTATTGCACATTGTATGGCGACATGGCAGGCGGCCTCGCGGTGATTAGCGATGTGCCGAAGACGATGATTTACGAACTGGCCCGCTGGATAAATTCCGATTACGCGCAGCAGGCGATTGAGGTCAATCGCCCCTACCCTTATGCAAACTCGGGTAGGGGCGGTTCACCCGAACCGCCCGCGGGCGAAATCATACCGAAATCCACAATCGAAAAAGCGCCAAGCGCCGAGTTAAAGCCAAACCAAAAAGATCAGGACACACTTCCGCCGTATGAAATTCTGGATCAGATCCTCCAACTTTACGTCGAAGAAAACCTCAGCGCGCGCGACATTATCTCCCGCGGTTTCGATGAGAAAACCGTGCGCTGGGTGCAGCGCCGGGTCGATCTGAACGAATACAAGCGCGAACAAGCCGCGCCCGCACTAAGAGTCACCAGCCGCGCCTTCGGCATGGGCCGCAAGATGCCCATCGCGCAGAGATACATCGACTAACGAACATGTCCCTGAGTGGAAAACACGCGCTAATTACGGGAAGTTCTCGTGGCATTGGTCGAGGAATCGCTCTCAAACTGGCGCAACACGGCGCCAATGTAGCCGTGCATTACTGTCAAAACGACGCCGCTGGAATCCTGAGCTTCCGCCAGAAATCCAGTTGGGTTGACGCGGCAGTCTGCAAAAAAGCGATTCGCCACGCCCTTACGCGAGGTTGAATTTGAAGTTCTGCCCACGTTGAACTGGATTACGAATAAATGAATAAAATAAATCCTGAGGTTGATGGTTTTTTAAGGAGAGCCAAAAAGTGGCAAAAAGAAATGGAGAAATTGCGAAAGATCAGTCTCGACTGTGGGCTGAGCGAAGAATTGAAGTGGGGTAAACCTTGTTACACGTTTCAAAACAGTAACATCGTCATCATACAAGGCTTTAAAGAATTCTGTGCCCTGATGTTCCCAAAAGGCGCCTTGGTAAGAGACCGCAAAGGTATTCTTAAAGAATTTGGCTGGCAGGCAGCACGCCGGATTCCATTCACCAGTGTTCGAGAAATAGCCGACATGGAACCGACCTTGAAAGCCTATATTCGTGAAGCCAGGGAAAAAGCCGGTTTGAAAGTGGCTTACAAAAAGAATCCGGAACCTGTTCCTGAAGAATTTCAAAATAGGTTAGATGAAATCCCTGCCTTGAAAGCGGCTTTTAATTCGCTGACGCCGGGACGGCAAAGGGGATACATCCTCTATTTTTCTGGAGCCAAACAATCCAAAACGCGGGAGACCAGAATTGAAAAATGCATGCCGCAAATTCTCGAGGGAAAAGGATTAAATGATTAGGAATGCCACCAAACGTGCGATTCTTCGCTGGACCCACCTTATCTTTGCCATTCCGATAATCGGTTATGCTTATAGTCCATTTGCAGAACTTCCAAATTATGCCCCCATTGTTCGCTATGTCGCCTTTCCGGTGATTCTGCTTTCGGGTCTCTGGATGTATGCGGGCGTAATCTTCGCTTTCATTGGCGTTGCGGTATGGCTCGGCGCATATCAACTCTTTGGAATGGGGCCGGCTATCCTGAGTCTGATCGTGCTACTCATCGCGCGCAAGGTTTGGTTGGTCGTTCGTGCGCGACAGTCGAAAAGATCGGCCCAACAAAATCCTGCCGTTTCGAGCACTCCATGAAAGGCAACCTCATTTTCCTATTCGACCAGGAGTTCACCACCCCAGTCGGCTGGGTCGGAATCGAAAATCGTCTCTGAAAGCGTCCACGGATGTCCCCATGGGTCGAGGAACGAACATTGGCGTTCGCCGTACGGGTGATCCGCGGGTTCAGCCAGAACACGAGCACCGGCTGCCTTGGCGCGCAGAAAGAGTTCGTTGATCCCCGTGACACGAAGCGTAACGGAATGCGCACCGAGGCTCTGCTGTGTTGAAGAAGCATCGTCGGCATTTCCGCCGGGCTTGGTGACGACGATGGCGCCGTTGCCGTGCACGAGCTGACGCCGATTGTCGGAGTTGCGGAGACGTTCGGTGAACGGGAGAGCCGTTGTGAGCCACTCGACTGCTTCGGGCACATCGGGGTAGTACAGCACTGGTATTACAGCGGTGTCGGGTGCGGAGCGGTTCTTCTTCAGCATGGGCTCGCAGTTACCATAGCTTCTCTGCTCATTCTAATTTCTCCCTGATAACGCTGTTTGATCGGTTCAACTCTTGTCATTACGTTTTGGCGTCGTATGTCTATGAGGTCGATCAACCGCGCAATCGCGAGCGGATTGTCGGCGAGAGTCTCAATATTTCGGGACCTTCTTTCACGCTAGTCGCCAATTCTTTCGCGATTTGATTCTGCCAATGTGCAGAATTGCCAACCGCGGACTTATGCTCCGCATATGCCGCTTCGTCCGCGAAACAGGCAAACCAGATGAAAACATTTACGTCTTCCCGGACGGGTAATGCAGGAAACGTGTTCGCGCTCGTCTCGGTAACAAAATAACCCAGGACCTTTACATTGGCGTCAATCAGTAACGGTTTGAGTTTGCGTTCGAAGAAATTTATGAACTCGGGCTCCGCAGTTTCTCTCAAATAATAAATGGTCGCGACCACGAGCCCTTTCGGAATTTCATTCGCTCCAATCGGTGGGCGCTTTGCATTAGCGAATTCGAACGCGCATTTCGGGTGTGCGGGACGCAGTAACAAGACATTGTCGGAATCGATCATGGTAGCGTTTGCAGCGTCGCGATGGGCTTTCCACACCGGACCGCCGTAAAACTCCTGTAACTGTGCGGCGCGCGCATCCATGTCGCTAAAACCTCGCAGCCAGACAAATCGATCTGGCCGATCGAGGTCGCGAAACTGCCCGATAACGACCATGCCGGTTGCTTCCTGGCTTTCCACGAATTCTCGATCGAAGAGTTCGATGAGCGTGTCTCGCATTCCAGGATGGAGCGTGTATTGCCGAAGCTCAACTACCGGACAGCAGACGTGCGTGTTGCTCATAGGCCTTTGGTAAAATCCATCGTCCAGTTCGTCTCCCAGGTCTTGCCTTCGGCCTCGGAGAATGCCTGTTCCCGATGCGGCTTAGTGGCGAGATTCGTGCACAAAAAGCGAATGCGAATCGGTTTGCCACCAGATCGACCATTAATAGGCCAGATCTTGACGATCCGCCTTCGATGTTCGCAGTAAGTTTTCCCATGCGCTTTCATTTACGTGCGGATGTAGAAGATGAAGCGGTGTGGTTTGCTTGATCTTGCGCAGGAAGCGGACGTTTGCGCGATTGAAGGAAAGCGGTTATCTGGGCAAGATCGTCAGGCTTAAGCGAGTTGCCGAACGCGGGCATGTTGACGCCGCCGTTCACGATGCGGATCACGATGTCGCTCTCAGAAAGTGTGTCGCCGATGTAGGTGAGATCTGGACCGCGACGGCCGCCGTACTGATGGATGAGATGACAATTCAGACAGCCTTTTGCGTGAAAGAGCTTTGCGCCCTCGAAGACAGGGCCGCTCGTTGCCCCAACTACTTTTTGCGGCAGTGGCGGCGGATCGAAGTTTGGCGACCAAGGCGAATTCGCGCCGGCGATCCAGAGCGAGCCGATCATGATCACGCTGAGCAGAACCACGGCGATTGACCATGGGCGCCGCGATGGCGCGCGCTCACCTCTGT
>JBKPBJ010000197.1:0-2787 GCA_046726875.1 Verrucomicrobiota bacterium | reverse complement strand
GGCGATTTGAAATCCGATAAGCGGAAACAGTTACCTGGCTGCGTTTTCTAGAATAAACTCAATGGGAACCAAATTATACGTAGGCAATCTCCCCTTCAACACCACGGAAAACGAACTGCAGGAGCTTTTTTCGCAAGCTGGCGCTGTGCAGGAAGTCACTCTCATGCAGGACAGATTCACTGGCAAATCGCGTGGGTTCGCCTTTGTGACCATGGGTACGGAGGAAGAAGCGCAGAATGCCATCTCGAAATTCAACGGCCAAACCATGGATGGTCGGCCGATGACTGTGAATGAGGCGCGTCCGCGCGAGCAGCGGCCGCCGGGTGGCGGCGGTGGTGGACGTTACGGTGGCGGCGGATACGGCGGCAGGCGTGACGGTGGCCAGCGAAGAGGCGGCTACTAGGCGACAGGCGTTGCCCGCAGACAGGTTGCTGTAGAGTCCGCTGTCTCAGCGGATTTGCGCTTACTGCCGATTGATTTCTGCGCTCAGGACAGCGCACGCCACAGCCGCATTAGGAAATTTGGGCAGGGCTGGATTCGAACCAGCGAAGGCGTAAAGCCAGCAGATTTACAGTCTGCCCCGTTTGGCCACTTCGGTACCTACCCGTTTGGTGCGAGAGATTTCATATATCCTTGCCCTCGGAGGTTGCAACTGCCACCGGCTTCGCGGCGGTTGATCCAAAATTTCGAGCGACTACTCTTTTGAGATGGCGCTTTTGCGCGGCCTTTTTTGGTTTGGCCTGTTCATCGTCCTGACATTTTGCTTTGTCGTGCTGTTCGAGTACGGGCCGCGCGATTTTACAAATGGCGCGCAGAAAGAATATGCGCGGATAAAATCAGTCCTCGTAAAGCAAACGGGCAAAATCGGAAAACCTAAAAACGACCGTTGAACAGCGGTCTCGCAATCTACATTCCGGGCATGGCGAGAGTTTCGATCGGCAGGGACGCGAGAAATTCTTTTGCGTTCTCGATCTGCATCATCGGCCGAGCCAGATGTGCTGCGAGAAAACTGCTATCTGGCGTCGGAGCAACTGCGGCTTGAGCCCGAATTTCGCAGTCGCGCAATTGCTCGATCACGCGGCACACCTTCACATTCAAATCACGGCAGTCTGTAAACTGAATCGTGCAAACACCCGGCGCAGTGTCTTCGACAAAAGGGCTTAGGGTGAACGCATGGTGAAGCAAAATTTGCTGTATCGATTTCTCCTGCGTGGGTGCACGAACTTTGATGACCACCCGCAATGATCGCGCCAACGCCTGGCTCGGGGTCATTCCTTTTCGAATACCGGCGTTTTCTGCGGCTTCGTTCAGTTGAATGATAACGGGCTTTCTTTCCTGTTCTTCAATTAAGGCTACTGGCTTTTGGCACAATTCCGGCTGGTGCCGAGTGGCGGCCTGCAAATAGAAATTGGGCAAATTAATAGTGGCGAACATCGCTCTAACTGACCTCTGACTTCAAACTTTTGACTTCTGCTTGCAGATACGATCGTTTCACAGCGATTCGCATCCGTGAAAGCGCAGTCTGCGTGTCCAAACTTTCCAAGTTCCACGAATTTTCGAGAACAAGTTTCAGCTGCGCGCTGCTGACCATTTCGTATCTCGTGAGAACCAGACATGCCGTGGGCACCACCTCGACCAAGCGTTGCAAGCGATACCAATTCGTTTGCGGAATGTTGCGCAATTCGTCCGGCGCGTTCAGCACCAGATCGACAATCACCAGCGGGAAATTACCGTCGCGTAAAAGGAGATCAGCCGCTTTCACAGCTTCAGATGCTTTCCTGCACCGGGCCCAAAACAGCTGTTGCAGCGAGGCATTATCCAACCCGCAGGGGTCAAACGAATCGCGTCCATCAATCAACGCCAAGAAATAATTATCGCGATACGCGCAATGGACGAGCGCGTGGATGAGGGATGCGCTGCCGGCGCTTGTTCGCGACCCGCCCCCAACGCTGTGCGTAGCACTGCGGGCAGGGCTGATCAACTCGGTGATGGCTCCACGCGGCAATCCGTCGCCAACCGCTTCATCAAGAAAAAATAAGCCCGTAATTAAGCGCGTTGTCGTCCTGAGCGAAGGATGAGGAAAACGCTCCGCCAGCAGATTTCGCAGATCGATGATCTTGGGGCTTGCAGCCATGGGAAACAAGATGGCATACGGCAATTTATGTTCAAGTGAACATTCATGGAACTTGCTGGCTGTTCATATACTCTCGGGGATTTGCCGACAAGCGCCGTCGGCGGGCGATGTTTATAGATTGGCACGCAAGACGAGGATCAAGCTCCGTACGCGGCATGTTCACTTGCTCTCCTCGGCACATGTCGCTCCTACGGGACTTTAGCTTTTTTAGCTTCTCCCCTACCTATAAACCTGTCGCGCCTACGGCGCTCTCGGCGCGTCAATGCCGTTTCCGGCGCTCTTGTTTGCGGATCAGCGACACCATCACGCCCTGGATCTTTAGCTCGCGAGCCGGCACTAGATCGGGATAACGCGGATTTTCCGCCTTGAGATATGGCCGGCCGCGCTCGACCACATAACGCTTTAATGAGGTTTCGCCGTCGATCAATGCCGCGACGATATCGCCGTCGTGTACCTCTTTGGTGTCTTCCAGAATCACAATGTCGCCATCTAAAATGTGTGCCCTGATCATCGAGTCCCCGCGAACTCGTAGCGCAAATGTGCCCCGGTTCTTCAACACATTCGCCGAGCGCGTGTCCAGCGACACGTGCCCTTCAATGCTCTGCTCAGTCAACGCCGACATTCCAGCCGGAATCTGACCGTAGATTGGAATG
>JBKPBJ010000196.1:0-4031 GCA_046726875.1 Verrucomicrobiota bacterium | reverse complement strand
GAAGACTTCCAGGCGCGCCGGATGCAACTGCGCTTCAAAGATCGCGGCGGAAAAAACCGCTTGTGCCACACGTTGAATGGTTCGGGTCTGGCGTTGCCGAGATTGTTTGCTGCGTTGATTGAGAGTTATCAGCAGCCGGATGGCTCGGTACGAATTCCGGAAAAGTTACAGCCTTACTTCGGAGCGAATGAAATTCGGTGAGTGTAGCGGCGTTTGTGTCAAACGCCGAAGCAATGATCAGGCGCTTGGTACAAGCGCCTCTACAACTTCGCCATTATTGCAGCCCCGGTATTCCCAAGCCGCCGAGACCGCCGGTGATTTTGGTCATCTCGGATTGCGCGAGCGCCTTGCCCTGCTCGATCGCTTGGCTCACCGCGCTTAGCACCATTTCCTCGAGAAATTCAACGTCGTTCGGATCGACAACTTCCTTGTCGATCTTGATCGCAATGATCTGGCCCGCGCCGTTTGCCGTCACTTTCACTTTCCCGCCGCCCGCGCTTACTTCGACGGTTTTCTGCTCGAGCTCAGCCTGAGTCCTGGCCATTTGCTCCTGCATCCTCTGCGCCTGCTTCATCAATTTGTTTAGATTCATAGACTGACGTCGGAGTGATTGGTTAAAAGAGTTACAAGGTTAAAACGGGACAGCCGCAATTCGTGTAACTTTGTAACTCTTGTAACATTTTTAACTTCAAACCTTCTTGGTCACGGTCTTACTCGTGCGTTGAACAGTTCGATAGCCTCCTGGATTAATGGTTCGTCCTTGAAATCATGAGAAGGCGCTTGTTCGGGGACAACCGCGTTCGTGGAAGCGAGTTCTTCGTTCACGGTCAGCTTCAGAGTCCAATCGTGGCCGGTGATTTCATGAAGCAGCGTCTCAACGAACTTACGATTGGCTTGTGTGCCCAAGATGTCCATCATGGCCTTGTCGCCAGCCGCAAAACCGAGTTTAAAATTGCCCCCTTCAGTTCCAAGAACGTGGGCTGCTGAAGCTGAGTTTCGCACGAACCCCTTCTGTGCTGGAATTTTCGCAAGAACGGCTTGCCAAATCTTTTCGGAATCGACAGTTGTGGCTTTATCCTCTACACGCGTCTTGCTGTTGCCGGGGGCGGTGACCCCGGTTCTTTGCGCCGTTGGTTTGGTCTCGCCGCGGTCAGCGCCCGCGGCTACAGGTTTCGCGCCGCCGTCGCGAAGCTCGCCTAATTTCTCGATCACCTCATCGAGCGTCGCTTGTCCCAGACTCTGAATCGCCTTTATGATCGCGACTTCGAAATGGAGCTTCTTGTTAGGCGCCCATTTCATCCGGCCTTCAGCTGCGGCGAATTGATCGATCAGCTCGAGCAAACGATCGGTGGAAATCAGTTCCGCGTGTGCGGCCAGCGATTTTTGGATGTCCGGATCAACGTCTTCGTTCAGCGCATCGGGTTTGGCTTTGAACACGAGCAGATCGCGCAGATAGGCGATCAGGTCAGCCATGAGCCGCATCATATCTTTGCCGGCTTCGCATTGTTCGTGCAGCAGATCGATTGCTTCCGGTGTTTCGCCACGCAAAATCCGGCCTGTTAGATTGCTTACTGTTTGTTCGCTGGTGAATCCGAAAACATTGAGCACATCGCTCTCGGCGATTTTTTCTCCGCAAAAAGCAACGAGCTGATCAAGCATCGACTCTGCATCGCGCAGGCCGCCCTCTGCACCACGTGCGATCGCGTGTACGGCCGCAGGTTGCAGCGTGATCTTCTCTTTCTTCGCTATTAACTGCAGGTGTTGCGCGATCAGATTTGCCGGGATGCGATGCAGATCGAATCGCTGGCAACGGCTGAGGATGGTTGGCAGAACTTTCTGAGGCTCGGTGGTAGCAAAAATAAATTTCACATGCTCCGGCGGCTCTTCCAACGTCTTCAAGAGTGCGTTGAACGCAGCCGGCGAAAGCATGTGCACCTCGTCGATGAGATAAATTTTGTAACGCCCTTTGGCGGGCGCATACCGAACATTTTCGCGCAACTGGCGCACGTCCTCGACGCTGTTGTTGCTTGCGCCGTCGATTTCGATCACGTCGAGACTGTTGCCGCCGGCGATCTCGCGGCAATTGTCGCACACGCCGCATGGCGTAACCGTCGGGCCTTTGATGCAGTTGAGCGACTTTGCTAAAATTCGTGCAGTCGAAGTCTTGCCAACGCCGCGCGGGCCAACGAAAAGATACGCGTGGGCGAGCCGGTTCTGCGCCACCGCATTTTTCAACGTGCGCGAGACGTGAGTCTGGCCGACTAAATCGTCAAACGTCTGGGGCCGATACTTTCTGGCGAAAACCTCGTAGCTCACGCGGCTAATTTAATGCGCGAATTAAACGCGGAAACAGAAAAGAATTGTAGAGCAGGCGCTTCGCCTGCAATTCGGTGCTGGCAACCGGAGCGGTTGCCCTACAAGCCCTTAGGCTTCTTTGATTGAGCGTTGGACGTTGGACGTTGAGCGTTGGACGTTTTCTCCATGTTCAGAAGATCAACGCCTAGTCTGACCTTCGTGCTCCCGCTCTTGCTCCTAATCGTGCTCGATTCCTTCGGGCGCGAGCCGATTAACTCGCCGCCGCCCATCAGACCTGCAATCGGGACGAAACAGATTCGCGCGCGCGATCTCGCCGTGCCGTTCGATGGCACGCCGGGGAAACTGAACTCGATCACGGATGTCCCCGGTGTGGAGGTCGGCTACACGACCTTGATCACTGGCAATGGAAAACTGGAAGTTGGCAAGGGCCCGGTGCGAACCGGCGTTACTGCCATCATTCCGCGTGGACATGATTCTTTGAATGATCCCGTTTACGCCGGCTATTTCAGTTTGAATGGAAACGGCGAAATGACCGGCACTCCGTGGGTAGACGAAAGCGGGTTTTTGGAAGGACCAATCGTAATTACGAACACGCATAGCGTCGGTATCGCGCGTGACGCTGTCATTGCCTGGCGAATTAAACACGGCGCTCCGGATACCACCGGATACTGGTGGAGTTTACCCGTCGTTGCCGAAACGTGGGACGGCTGGCTTAACGACATCAACGGATTTCACGTGAAACCGGAGGACGTGTTTCATGCGCTCGACACCGCGCATGGGAGCCTAATTGAAGAGGGGAGCGTCGGCGGCGGGACGGGGATGATCTGCTACGAGTTTAAAGGCGGAAACGGGACGGCCTCGCGCCAGATTACCATTCGCACTTCGAAAGACGCTCCACCGCGAACCTTCGTAGTGGGCGTGTTTCTACAGGCGAACTTTGGCCGTCGGTCGCAGCTAGTGATCGCCGGCGTGCCTGTGGGTAAGGAAATCCCTGGAGAAGTTTACAAGCAAGAGAGCGGATCGTGTATCGCTGTCGTGGCCACCGATGCACCACTGTTGCCTAACCAATTAAGACGGTTAGCGCGTCGGGTGTCCCTTGGGCTTGCGCGAACGGGAACTGTTTCCGGCAACGGCTCGGGGGATTTGTTCATCGCCTTTTCGACTGCGAATCCAAACGTCGCGAATCCGGATCAAGTGACGCACACCGTTCAAACAATTCCGAATGATTTGATGGATCCGCTTTTCACCGGCGTGGTCCAGGCGACCGAGGAAGCGGTCGTCAATGGACTGGTTGACAATCATTCGATGACCGGCCGTGACAATCACTACGTCGAAGCGCTGCCGCACGATCGCTTACGCGAGCTCATGAAGCATTACCGCTCAATGCGGTGATTGGGAGCTGTAGCGTGAGCTGTCCTCAACGCGTCAGCCGCGACGGCTAAATCAATGCGATCGCCACCTTCGCAGCTATCTCCAGCACATGCAGCGTCAGTTTCTCAGCGCGTTCCTGTGCCTGTGCCGGCTGGCTGTCGATAAAAATCCGAAGATCGCGCTTTTGGTTTTCTACGAAGAAATTGAAATCCTCCTTGTCGATCTTTCTTTTTTTGAGGAGAACGAGACGCCGTTCGAGTTCCTCCGCATTTTGCCGGACGAGCTCGCTAGTGTCGCCTTTAGCTTGCGCGAGCAAATCCTGAAATTCCTCCTTTGTCTCTGCG
>JBKPBJ010000195.1:0-14657 GCA_046726875.1 Verrucomicrobiota bacterium | reverse complement strand
AATCGCTTCCGCTGGCGACATCTTCATTTGTGTGCACGCGAGGGACAGAATCATCGGCATGCTCGGTGTCGGCGACGATCCGGGATTGAAGTCCGTCGCGAGCACGACTGAAAGTCCGGCCTCGATCATTTCACGTGCGCGTGGATAACGGCTCGATCCAAGCGCGTAAACCGAACCGGGCAGTAACACCGGTTGCACCTTCGCTTTCTTCAAAGCGGCGATCCCCTGCTCGTCGGTTTGCTCCAGATGATCCGCCGTGGTTGCACCCATCTCCGCCATCAACTTTGCGCCGCCGGAATTTGTCAGTTGATCAATGTGCCCGCGCAAACTCAGTCCGAGCTTTTTCGCCGCTGATAAAATTTTCCGCGACTGATCAATGTCGAAATAGCCGCGCTCGCAAAAGACGTCGCAAAATTCAGCTAAATTTTCCGCAGTCACGCGCGGCAACATTTCCGTGACCACAACGTCCAGATATTCACCCGGCGAGAGTTCCCGCGGAACCGCATGCGCGCCGAGGAAGGTCGGCACGATTTCCAAACGCACCTCGTCCTTCAGTCGGCGTATAACGCGCAAAATCTTCAATTCATCTTCAACGGTGAGGCCGTAGCCCGACTTGGCTTCGACTGTCGTAGTCCCGCAACGCAGGAACCAGTTCGCATGCTTTTTTGCGATCGCGAGAAGATCGAGTTCACTCGCAGCGCGCGTCTTTTCCACGGTCGACCAAATTCCGCCGCCCGCTTTCGCAATCTGCTCGTACGTTTCGCCTCGTGCCCGGCGTTCGAAATCGTCGAGCCGATTGCCAGCGAAAACCAAATGCGTATGCGCATCGACGAATCCTGGCATTACAACGCGACCGCGCGCACCCACAATTTCTGCGTCGCCAACATTCTCCTCGATCTCATCGCTCGGACCGACTCTCTTAATCTCGCCGTCACGGATGAGCATTCCGCCATGGCGAATGATGGCTGGTTCAGACATCTCTGCACCGATGCGCGGGCGCTTTGGTCCGCTCAGCGTGACGAGCTGCGAAGCGTGCAGGACGGCGAGTGAACTCATTGTTTGTTACCGTTGAAGCGCGACGACGGAAAATGACATTGTCATTCTGAACGAAGCGAAGAATCCAGCTACTTCGAGCAATTCGCGCAGTTATGCCACATCTTGCGTCCGCGGTACTTCGAAAGCCAACAGTCGCCACAATAAATTGAAGCAGCTGGATGTTTCGCTCCGCTCAACATGACAAAGGAAACCAATGCTTCAATTGTTCAACCGAGTTTGTTCTCCACGACCTGATTGATCTTCTCGAACTGCATGTTCGAATCTGCACTGATCTTCCGAAGCTTTTCGAGCAGCTCCTTTTTAAATTTCTCGTCCTTCAACTGCCCGAGATTAATTCGCACGTTCATCGCCGCTCCTTCAATGCAGGCGCGAGTCGCCAGCGCTCCGACGCCGACATCTGAAATCGAAGCCGGATTTCCCTTGTCAGCCATCTCCGCCAGCAGCTCGTAAGACCTCGCCGCAGTTTCCATTACTTTCAGCGGAACCTCCGCGGCATGCTTTGTCGTCTCCTCAATCGCCGCCGTGCGCGCTGCTTTTTCTTCTGGCGAATTCCTAGGCAGCGCAAACGCGTCCATCAGCTTGTTGAACGCAGTCGTGTCTTCGTCGACAAGCGACAACAATTCGTCTTTGAGTTGTTGCGCCTTCACCGCCCAATCGCTGAAATACTCGAGCTGATCCTCCCAACCGCGTTTGCCCGCGGAAAGATTCGCGACCATTCCGCCTAACGAAGCGCCCAGCGCTCCCATCAGCGCCGCGACGGAGCCCCCACCTGGCGCGGGCGAATCGCTCAACGTCTCGTTGCAAAACTCGCGTACGTTCAGTTTTACCAGGAACGGTTTGGACTCAGCGGATTCGATTTTCATTTCAATCACCTTTTCTTTCGGGATAAAAGGCTTCAGTTCACCCAGGCCCATCGAGCGAACGGCGATGTCGATCAATTCTTCTTCCGAAGCGCCCTCGGACCATTGTTGTTTGCGGAGAAAATAACGGGCAGCATCCAAAAGAGATTTCTTCGGTACCATGCCGACAACCTCCGAACCCGTTACGCGCAAGCCGCGTTTCGCGGCCGACTCAACGCACGCATCGAATGCGGCATGTAAAGGCGTTTCCTCGATGTTTGTGAGATTCATCGAGACCTGGGCGATGCCGTATTCCTTCACGAACCAGCCTATTCCCTTCACGTGTTTCAACATCCCGGGAATGCGAACCGGTTCGCCATTCGCGTCCAGGACTGGTTTGCCCGATGGCGTCCCGTCCTCCGTCTTTACTCTCCCCTGCTCTCGCACATCGAACGCTACGGCATTCGCACGCCGCACTGATTTCGTATTCAGGTTTACATTGTAAGCGATCAGGAAATCGCGAACACCAATCACAGTTGCGCCGGATTTCTCATTGAATGCCGCAGGCCCAAAATCCGGTTTCCATTCCGGTTGCTTTATCTTTTCAAAAAATCCTTCGTATTCGCCCGCTCGAATCACGGCAAGATTCGCACGTGATCTATCCTTGGCGGCTCTCTCATAGAGATACACCGGGATTTTCAATTCCTCGCCCACGCGCTTGCCCAGCCGGTTCGCACATTCTATCGCTTCCTCCCAGCTGACGTTGCTTACCGGAATGAACGGGCAAACATCAGTCGCACCCATTCGCGGATGCGCGCCTTTCTGTTTCCGCATGTCGATCAGTTCCGCTGCTTTTCTGATCGCACGAAATGCCGCTTCCACCGTAGCATCCGGATCACCGACAAAAGTCACCACCGTCCGATTCGTGCTCGCGCCGGGATCGACATCGAGCAACGAGACGCCATCTACCGATTCAATCGAATCAGTAATCTGCCGAATCACATTCGGGTCGCGTCCCTCGGAAAAATTCGGCACACACTCGATCAGTCTTTTCATCAGTAGGGTTGGCTGATTAAGCGTTAATCGCGCAGCTGCGGCTTCATCGGAATATCGATGTGATGCGCGGCGGCGAACTCGATCGCGCGAGAATAACCAGCATCGGCGTGACGGAGAATGCCCATACCGGGATCGCTGGTGAGCACGCGCTCCAAACGGCGCTTCGAATTTTCGCTGCCATCCGCCACGACAACCATGCCGGCGTGTTGTGAAAAACCGATACCGACGCCACCGCCGTTGTGGATCGAGACCCAAGATGCGCCCGCTGCGGTGTTAACAAGTGCGTTGAGCAATGCCCAGTCTGCGATAGCGTCGCTGCCGTCGAGCATCCCCTCCGTCTCACGGTTCGGCGATGCAACCGAGCCGGTGTCGAGATGATCGCGGCCAATGACGATCGGCGCTTTGATTTCGCCGCTCTTCACCAACTCATTGATGGCGACGCCAAACTCAGCGCGTTCGCCGTAGCCCAGCCAGCAAATCCGCGCGGGCAATCCCTGATAATGAATTCGCTCCTTCGCCAGTTTCATCCAGCGCGCGAGCGTTTGGTTTTTGGGAAATAATTCGAGCGCCAGTTTGTCGGTACGCGCGATATCGGCGGGATCACCGCTCAAGGCGACCCAGCGGAAAGGACCGCGTCCTTCGCAAAACAGCGGCCGAATGTATTCAGGAACGAACCCGGGAATGTCGAACGCGTTTTTTATTCCGGCTCTTTGTGCCTGGGCTCGAATGTTGTTGCCGTAGTCAAAAGTGATCGCGCCCTTCTTTTGCAGTGCGAGCATGGCTTCGACATGCACCGCCATCGATTGCATCGCGCGCTCGATGTACTCGTCCGGATTTTTTCGTCGCATCGCTAGCGCGTCTTCGAGCGACATTCCGTGCGGCACGTAGCCATTTAACGCGTCGTGCGCGCTCGTTTGATCTGTGAGCACGTCGGGCACGATGCCCCGTTTGACGATTTCGGGCAGCACATCGGCGCAATTGTCGACTAAACCCACTGAAACCGATTTTCGATCCTTGCGCGCCTGATCAATCAACTTGAGCGCTTCATCGAGCGACCACGCGATTTTATCGCAGTATCCGCTTTTCAATCGCTTCTCGATCCGCGCCGGATCGACTTCGACTCCGAGAAAAACGGCACCGTTCATTGTCGCGGCCAGCGGCTGCGCGCCACCCATGCCACCAAGCCCCCCGGTCAACACAAATTTTCCTTCGAGCGAGCCTCCGAAATGTTTCCGCCCGGCAGCGGCAAAAGTTTCAAACGTACCCTGCACGATCCCCTGGCTACCGATGTAAATCCACGAACCAGCCGTCATCTGTCCGTACATCGTCAGTCCCAGCCGCTCGAGCCGATTGAACTCGTGGTAGTTGTTCCACTGACCGACAAGGTTGGAATTGGCGATCAGGACGCGCGGTGCTTCATCGTGCGTCCGGAATTTGCCAACCGGCTTTCCCGATTGAACGAGGAGCGTTTCGTCCTTTTCGAGCTCGCGCAGCAAGCGAACAATTGCATCAAAAGCTTCCCAGCTTCTCGCGGCGCGACCTGTTCCACCGTAGACAACGAGGTGATCCGGATTCTCTGCGACCTCTGGATCGAGGTTGTTCATTAACATCCGCATGGCCGCTTCCTGATGCCAGCCTTTGCACGTGTGTTCACTGCCGCGCGGCGCATGGATGATTCGCTTTCCACTCATGAGTTATTCGGTCCCGAATCAAAATCGCCTCGACGAATCCCTTCAGCAACACGGGCAATATCGCCCGAGAGAGCGCGATCCTGTGTGAGCGGCGGCACCACTTTACGCACAGCAGCGAACGCGCGCTCGACACCGCAACCAGCCTTCAATGGACGACGATGTTCCAGCCCTTCAGCGGCCGCAAGCAGCTCGATGGCGAGCAAGTTTTCCGCAAGATCAACAATCGCGCGCAGCTTCAGCGCGCTCGTCATTCCCATGGAAACGTGATCTTCTTTTCCGCCGGATGTTGTGATGTTGTCAACGCTGGCTGGATGAGCGAGCACGCGCGCTTCGTTCACCAGTGAGGCAGCTGCGATATGCGCAGTCATGAACCCCGATTCCACTCCGGGTCGCTGCGCAAGAAATGCCGGAAGCCCCTCGCTCTTATCTGGATTAACAAGGCGATCCGTGCGGCGTTCGCTAATGCTCATCAAATCCGCGATCGCGATCGCGGCGTAATCGAACGCGAACGCAAGAGGCGCCCCGTGAAAATTCCCGCCAGAAATCACATCACCGGTTTCGGCAAACACGAGTGGATTATCCGTCGCTGATGCCGACTCAATGAGTAGAATGTCTTCACAATGTGCCAGCGCGCCGCGCACCGCCCCGTGCACCTGGGGCATACAACGCAGGCTGTATGCGTCCTGCACCCGCGGGTCGTCAGTGAGATGCGACTGACGGATCTCGCTGTCTTCCATCAACGACAAAAGATGTTCAGCCACGGCTTTCTGGCCCGGGTGCGGCCGCGCGTCCTGCAACCGCAAATCGAATGCAACGGGCGTGCCTTTGAGCGCTTCGAGACTCATCGCGCCGGACACATCTGCCACGCATGCGAGGCGCTGTGCACCTAAAAGCGCCAGCCCGCCTACCGCGTGCATGGCTTGCGTGCCGTTGAGCAAGGCCAGACCTTCCTTCGCTTCCAATTCAACAGGTTTTAATTTTGCGCGCGGTAGCGCCTCGGCGGTCGCCATCCGTTGACCTTCAAAAAATACTTCGCCTTCTCCGATCACGCTCAATGCCAAATGCGCAAGCGGCGCGAGATCGCCACTCGCGCCGACAGAGCCTTTTTCCGGAACAACGGGGTGCACACGGCGGTTAAGCATTTCGCAAAGCAACTCGATGACATCCCGACGGATGCCGCTGAAGCCGAGCGTCAGCACGTTCGCCCGGAGCAGCATCATTGCGCGCACTTCGGGTTCGGAAAGTGGCTCGCCAATTCCGCAGGCATGACTACGGACAAGGTTGAGCTGAAGCTGCCGCAGCTCGTCCTGCGGAACCCGAACATCGGAGAGTTTACCGAAACCGGTGTTAACTCCGTAAACCACGCCGTCGCGCGCAACGATTTGTTCGATAACTTTGCGCGAAGCAGCGATGCGCGGACGCGCTGATGCAGAGATTGCAACATGCTCGTCACCAATTGCGACTGCAGCGATTTGCTCAAGAGTCAGCGCCTGACCGTTCAGCTCCACTTGCGCAGTCTAGTGGAAAAAAATTCGTTGGGAAGAGAGTTGCTAATCCATCCGTGATCACTTCTCATTGATCATTTCGAAATGCGCCGGGTCGTTTTTTTGCGCGGAGTTAACGTCGGTAAAGGGAATCGCTGCCAACCGGCAGTGATCGCGAGCCAGTTATCGAGACTCGGTGTGATTAACATCGGCGCAGTCGGCACATTCGTTGTGCGCGAAGATGCGAGCGAATCAGCTCTGCGTGCCGTAATCGCAAAGAAATTGCCGTTCAAATGCGAGATCATGATTTGTCCCGCGTACGACATCATCAAACTCGCATCGAAGGATCCGTTCGCAGACCAGCCCTCGGACCCGAACATAACCCGGTTTGTAAACGTTCTGGCTAAACGACTTCCCTCGCCGCTTGCGCTTCCGCTCTGTTTACCCTCAGATAACGACTGGCTGCTCAAAATCATTGCGATCGAGAACCGATTCGTTTTGGGTCTTTATCGACGACAGATGAAAGCCATCAGTTACCTCGGAAAGGTCGAGAAGCTCCTAGGCGTGCCAGCCACCAACCGTAATTGGAATACAATTCTGAAAATCGCGCAGAGTCTTTCTCAGGATTAGGCACAGAGAACACGGACTACCCGGTTTGCTTTTGAGCCTACTGCCAATCTCTGCAGGGGGATTAGTACAAAATCGATGGCAGGAACGCGCCGGCTGGTTCGTTGTAAAGCCCTTTGCTCATCAAAGTCATTGGCTGCACAATTCGCAAACCATTGTTTAGACACCAGCGAAATAGCTCTCCATTACGCGTCGGAAGAAGAAACCCCGGACCAGCAAATTCCTTCGCTGCGCCGATCAGCGCCTTCAAATCTTTGTTTGTCTCACCCACGGCATGACCGAAAAAGCCGATGACGGTCGCGTAGCCGGTGATTCTTCCATCGTGTTCCACCACGGTCGCTGAGCCTCGCGCGATCGCGTCTCTCAATTCTGCGGAGCGATCGTGCCCGTGCACTTCCCGGCACAGCCGGTTGCAGTCCTCGATGTCTGCCTCGGTCGCCACCCTGACGACATGACCTTCGATAGAAAGTTCAAGGGCGTTGCCTTGCATGCATGCCAGATGCTCGCGCACATCATAGCCAAGCTTGGCATACAACGAGAGCGATCGGGTGTGAAACCCAGACTGAATCAGCCGTACACCGGCAAAATTCCTGTCAGCCGCCCGTTCATGCACCGCCTTCATTAAACGCCGGCCAATCGCACGATTCTGCACCGTCGGGTCCACCGTAATCGGCCCAACACCTGCGATCGTGTTGCGTTCGTCGAGAAAATTGCTGCCGACAATCCGCCCATCGATCTCTGCGACAACAGAGTAAAACTTTGGATGTCCTAACATCCACGTTAACAAAGCAATCGCTGCTTCCGGCGCCGGAAAGTCAGGAACGAAGCCATGCGCTCCCGAGATCGTCCTAAATGCGTCGTAACAAATCCTGCCGCAAATCTCCGCATCCGCAGGTGTGCCCGACCGAAGTCTTATGTTCATGCGTTACCTTGTGTGTGCGATGATTGTAGCTCCGCATCGCGCAAGGTCCACATTGTGCGCCACAGACTTGTTAACGTTGCCACAGAAGTATTTTTTCCCGAGCGCGGCATCGGGAAAATTCGAACACTGACCGAATTTGTTTCTTAGTTTTGCTTAAAGTCCGGTCATCTGCTCCAAACGTTCGGGGTATCGCGCGCCTTGCACGTCAATCTTTGATGCGGCGGTTTCGATTTCATCCAGATCCTCTTGCGTCAGTTCGATTGAGACGGCGCCAATGTTCTCTTCAAGCCGCTCCAGTTTTGTTGTGCCGGGGATTGGAACAATCCACGGTTTTTGCGCCAGCAACCAGGCCAGCGCAATCTGAGCAGGCGTTGCGTTCTTTCGTTTTGCCATCTGGCCTAACAAATCGACCAACGCCCGGTTGGCTTTGCGCGCCTCGGGCGTGAAACGAGGAAGTGTGTTACGGAAATCACTGCTGTCGAACGCAGTGTTTTCGTTCATTTTTCCAGTGAGAAATCCGCGGCCCAAAGGACTGTATGGAACAAACCCGATTCCAAGTTCTTCTAGTATCGGTAACACTTCGTGTTCAGGTTTTCGCCACCAAAGTGAGTACTCATTCTGGATTGCCGTGACCGGTTGAACTGCGTGCGCGCGACGGATCGTCTGCACTCCTGGCTCGGAAAGTCCGAAATGCTTCACTTTGCCTTCGTGAATTAATTCCTTCACTGCACCAGCTACATCTTCAATCGCCACGTCGGGATCAACACGATGTTGGTAGAACAGATCGATCACATCAGTCTTAAGCCGTTTAAGTGAAGCTTCGGCAACTTCCTTGATGTGCTCTGGCCGGCTGTCCACGCCAACTGATCGCCCAGTTGTCGGAGCGAGCTTGAATCCAAATTTCGTAGCGATCACCGCTTCATGTCGGAATGGAGCAAGTGCTTCGCCGACGAGCTCTTCGTTCGTGAACGGTCCGTACACTTCGGCAGTATCGAAGAATGTGACGCCGCGTTCCACCGCGGCGCGAAGCAGCGCCATCATCTCCTGTTTATCTTTCGGCGGGCCATACCCAAAGCTCATCCCCATGCAGCCCAATCCGATCGCCGAAACTTCCAACCCGCTCTTTCCAAGTTTACGCTTTTTCATTCAGTAGCCTCTAAGAATCTCGAATCGACCATGGACGCGACGACCATGTGTCAGGGTTTGACCATCACCTTGATGGCTTCCCGATCGTTCATCGCGCGGTAACCGTCCGGAACGCCGTCTAGTCCGACCGTGCGATCGAACACTCGCCCAGGTTGGATAGTCCCCTCAAGAACATCGGCTAAGAGTTCTTCGATATAAGCACGCACCGGAGCCGGTCCGCCGCCGACCGTGACGTTGTTGTAAAACGCTGGCTCGGATCCTGGAATCGTCTGCTCCTGCGGAACGCCCACGCGCCCCACCGCGCCACCCGGACGAGCGATGCTGATCGCGGTATTCATCGCTTGTTCAAGGCCGACGCATTCCAGCACTGAGTGGACGCCATAACCACCGGTCAGTTCGCGAACTCGCT
Source organism: Verrucomicrobiota bacterium (assembly GCA_046726875.1). GTDB lineage: Bacteria > Verrucomicrobiota > Verrucomicrobiia > Chthoniobacterales > UBA10450 > Udaeobacter. The sequence goes on along the minus strand of JBKPBJ010000195.1, from coordinate 5,427 downwards.
CCACCGCGGCGTCGCCTCGCTCATTCACAACGTCGGTCGCGCCGAAAGCCTTGGCGAGTGCAACGCGGTCGGCATGCCGCCCAAGGATAATAATCTGCTCAGCACCAAGTCGCTTCGCGGCAATGACACCGCACAATCCCACAGCTCCATCGCCGACAACGGCCACGGTGTTTCCTGGTGTCACCCTCGCGAAAATCGCGGCGTGATGTCCGGTTCCCATCACGTCCGAGAGCGTAAGTAACGATGCCATAAGCGCGTCGTCTGCGCCTGTGCCGAGCGGAAAGAGGGTTCCATCTGCCAAAGGAATCCGTACGGCTTCGGCCTGTGCTCCGGCGACTTCTGTGGTACCGAAAAATCCGCCATGAATACACGACGTTTGAAGTCCGTCGTGGCAAAACGCGCATGTGCCATCAGAGAACGCGAACGGCATGATAACGAAATCACCGCGCTTAATTTTTCGGACGTCTGAACCGACGTCTTCGACCACACCTATCGCTTCGTGCCCCATCACGCGACCGGTGCCGCTGCGCTCCATTTTTTGATAGGGCCACAAATCGCTCCCGCAAACACACGCGCGGGTGACGCGAATGACAGCATCGGTCGGCTCGATGATTTGCGGGTCGGGCACGTTCTCGATCCGAACGTCGCCGGCGCTATACATCACAGTTGCGCGCATAATGATTTGCTTCCGATTCGGAGCGGCCTAACCGGTGTCCGGAACAATTTAGGGTCCTTCGACTGCATTGCTCGTGATCGGTTCTTCTGTTTAATCACTGTTCCGGCGATTGTTAGTTCACTCAAAATCCTACTGTCACTCCGATTTCAAAGACGCCATGTCGACAGAGAAGCGGTATTTTACATCCGACTTCAGCAATCTCTCGTAGGCTTCGTTGACCTTCTGAATCGGAATGACTTCGACATCGGCAGTGATGTTGTGCTTGCCGCAAAAATCGAGCATCTCCTGCGTCTCCGCGATGCCGCCGATGGCGGAGCCGGAGAAACTGCGTCGCCGCACGATCAGGCTAAACGCAGGCACATCGAGAGGCTCTGCGGGAGCGCCGACCAACGTAAGATTCCCATCGACGCCGAGCAGATTGAGATACGCGTTGATGTCGTGATCGGCGGAAACGGTGTCGAGAATGAAATCAAAACTGCCGGCGTGTTTCTTCATTTCGTCGGCGTTGCGCGAGACGACAGTTTCATCGGCGCCGAGGCGAAGCGCGTCGTCCTTTTTGTTAGGCGAGGTGGTGAACACAACGACGTGCGCGCCGAAAGCATGAGCAAACTTCACTCCCATATGTCCGAGTCCGCCTAGACCAACGACCCCAACCTTCTTCCCCTTGCCCACACCCCAGTGGCGCATGGGCGAGTATGTCGTGATTCCTGCGCACAGGAGCGGTGCAGCTCCATCGATGTTTAGGTTCGAAGGCAGTCGCAGAACAAAATGTTCGTCGACGACGATGCTATCGGAATAGCCGCCGTAAGTCACGCCGCCAAGGTGTTTGTCCGGAGAATTGAAAGTGAGCGTCATGTTCGGACAGAACTGCTCAAGGTCACGTTTGCAATTCGGACAGGTGCGGTCCGAGTCGACCATGCAACCAACCGCAACGAGATCTCCCGGCTTGTACTTGGTAACGGCGGAACCGACCTTCGTAACACGACCGACGATCTCATGACCGGGAACGATTGGATAATTCGTCGCCATGAACTCGCTCCATTCGTTGCGAACCGAATGCAGATCAGAATGACAGATGCCGCAGAAAAGAATTTCGATCTGCACGTCGCGCTCGGTGGGATCGCGTCGCGGGATTGTCGTCGAGGCGAGCGGCGACGTCTCACTGGCGGCGGAATAGGCTTTCGCTTTGTAAGTCGTTGGGTGCATCGCCCAATGTCATCTTGAATCGCTTTGATTACCATTGCGCGTGTGTGGGATCTCGCAGTGCCACGTCAGAGATGATTCCAATTCCCTCTTTAGAAAGAGAAGCGAAGCGCAATATGCCATCGCGCCTAGTTCCGCTCCGACTTCGACGTTGGGCGTTGGACGTTGAGCGTTGGGCGTTTTCCGACAATTCAGATCATCTGGCCCTCTTCACTCGTCACTCGTCACTTGTTACGATTCCGTGGCCTCACTGCGCATCCCAGGAGAGGCCCTCGGTAAACATTTTCACTTCGCTTCCTCCGCTATCCGACTTCACGAAAATCGTTAGTTTCGCTTCGCCACGTTTTCGCTTAAGAATCGATGATTGCGGTTGGACCATATCCCTGCCCTCGTTAGTCCAGCCTTGCGCTTTGAGATTCGCAGCAAGCTCCGCACACACGCTCTTCACGTTGGACTTGCTCTTGAAGGCAACGTGTTCAACCAGCGCCTTGTACTCGACGTCAGTCGCATCTTTCGTCAGCGCGAGATCCTTCACGTTCAATCCCGCTGCCTTTGGCTGAGCAGCGGCGTCATCGTCATCATCATCCTCGTCGCTATCGGAGTCCGTTGTCGCAGGCTTCTTACTAGACTTGGTGCTCGACGGCTCTTCCTCCTTCTTCGACTCGGCCACCTGAAATTCTTTCGGAATCTCTCCTAGAGGAGCGACGAACTTGATCTTCACCTCCCACGTCTCGCCAAACGTATCGACCTGCCCATCGGTGGTGAGTTCACCTTCCACCTTGCCATTCTCAAACGTGAAATCGTTCGTGTGAATCGAGCCAATCGAGCTGAAGCCCTGCTTTTGATGTGCGCTGTGAACGACCTGGCAGCTGAAGATTTCACCATCATCGTGGAGCGAGATGATCAGCGCGCTGCCGAACCTGCCGAACGCAGCATTGAAGTCGGGCTTCTTATCTTTGGAATGATCCTTTTCTGTAAACACCAAGTCCATGCTGGGCTTATCACTAAAAGGCTCGCGCCAACGTGCCGACACATGCGCCAGCTTCGCGTCTTTGCCATTACCTTTGAAGACGCCGGTTACGGAGGGCTTCACGTTCGCGGCCGGGCCAGGCTTTTTAGTGGTCGATGCCGGGAGCGAATCGCCCGCCTTGAGCAGCGCCACGTCAAAATGCGCATCAAAACCATTGGGAAACATGGTATCGGTCTCGTTAGGCTGCCTCGCTTTGCCAGTCACGCGGCCGTCCTGCAACTTGAGTTCCCCGGTCGCGCTGCCGCTACGGCGGCCGAGCATCGTGCCGCCCGCACCAGCACTCCAGTATTTCAGTTCGCCCGTATTCTTAAAAACTAGCTTCACGTATGGCCGTTTAAAATCGCCGTCCGTACCGTCTTTCTCCGCTTCTTTCGCTTCTTTCAGCTTCTCGCCGGCAACAGCCTGGCCGCTGAGAACCACCGCGATCGCTGGCTCGTTGTCGATTGTCGTCTCGTACGCGAGGGCGTGCTTCAGCGCGTAGTTCTTCTTCTCCAGCATCAGCGTGCCTTCGCCCGCTTTGGTTGTCGTTTCCTGCGCGAAAAGCGTCACCGCGCCCACTGCGCTTACGGTTGCAATCACACGCATGAATTTCTTGATCATTAAAAATTGTCCTACGATTGGGGTTGGAGATTGTGTAACGTCGGCATCTGAGCAGCAAAATGCGGCCGTGCCAAGAACGTTCGAAGCGGAAGGTACTTTCTAATTTCTACTCTTTGCCGCCGTATTGTGCCTCACTCACCTGCTCCATCCAGTTGACGACCTTGCCGTCAAGGGCTTCCTGAATGGCGATATGCGTCATCGCGGTCGTTGGCATTGCGCCGTGCCAATGTTTTTCGTTAGGCGGAAACCAGACCACGTCGCCCGGCCGGATTTCCTCGACCGTTCCGCCTTCGCACTGCGCCCATCCGAGACCGGAGGTGACGATCAACATCTGACCGAGTGGATGTGTATGCCAGGCGGTGCGGCCACACGGCTCGAACGTCACGCTCGCGCAACGAACACGCGCTGGGTCCGGCGCCTCGAATAACGGTTGAATCCACACTTTGCCCGTGAACCACTCCGCAGATCCTTCTTGTCCCGCCAGCTTGTCACGCGATAGCGCATCGACGGCGGAAGCCGTTGCGGAGGAGGATGCGGCTGCTTGCGTACCAACTCGTTTGATTTCCATATTTTCTCTATCAACTCCGGTAAAGGAGCGTGGCTCTCACGGAGCTGTACGCTCTCAACCCTCAACCATCAACTTCTGGAATGCTCAATTAAGCGCTGAATAGCTGGTTGGATCCATAAAGTATCGGTCGATGTGGTCCACCAGCGGTCCGTTCTTCTCCGACTCGGCCTTTACCTTCTGCCATTCCGGATCGGCTTGGAAAGCAGCCCAGTTTTTCTCCGCGCCCTGACGGCTGGGATGCTCCAGGATGTAGACAAACAGGTTCTGAGAATGTGGCGTATCTTCCGGCACCCAATAACCAATGCTCTTCATGTTGTGCCGCTTGAAGATCGCGTCGGTGTGATCACCGAAACGCGCTTTCAGAGCATCCATCTTGCCGACGTTCACGTGATACATGCGTAATTCGTAAACGTGACGCGGCGGTTGTGGGTTGGACCCGCGGAGCGTGCTGAAACCGAGCATCACTGCAGCACCGCAAAGAAAGGATAAGACATAATACGGTTTCATGTAGTTGAGGATACTCAAAGGCTCATCGAGTAGGAACATGATGGACTTCGTCCATGTAACGGTTGGCGGCGGCGGCTGCCTCGGCCGGACTGCGTCCATTTTGACGGGCGTTTAGGTAGGGCGCATACCAATCCCACCAGTGGTGTTCGGCGTGCGTCTTCTCGTAGTAGTCGTGATGCGCCGACGTTTCGCGGAGGAGCTCTGCAAGAGTCGCAACGTCCATGGTTTGTGCTCGCTTCTGCTCCCATTCGCGGCCAGGAAGTCGCTCCTTGATCTCTTGCAGCAACCAGCGATTGCCGTCTGGATCCTCGAATGAGGCGAACGAGAAGTAGGAACGACCTTCGGGATCGCGCCCAGTCACGCGCGGGTTCGCGATGGTGTTGTTGAAGGGGCCGCCGGCGTAGTGGAACACCTCGCTAACGTTGACGCCGCGGGCGATCAAGTCCTCGCGAGCGGCATCGACATTATCCACAGCGAGGACCAGGTCCGCCGAGCCAGGCCTGGCTGACGTGATTCCCTTGCCGAAGATGATCGATGTTTCTGAACGAGGAGGAGTGAATTGTATACCTCGAAACTTTTCATTCACGATGTCGATATCTAATCTGAACCCCAGTTTTTCGTAGAACGTTTTGGCGCGATCGACGTCGGAAACAGGGATAACGACAACTTCCAATTTGAGATTCATTGTGTGTGCCTTCTTGATTTTTCGATTCCTAATTCTGTTCGGCGCTGGTTTGCGCGTACGTTTTGCCGTACGGATAGAAAAGATCCTTTCGCCCCTGCTGCCATGCCGCTTTCATTTCGGACGTTGTGATGTCCCAGTCGGGTCGGCATTTCTTTATC
>JBKPBJ010000194.1:0-7517 GCA_046726875.1 Verrucomicrobiota bacterium | reverse complement strand
TGATCGCATTGAATGCGCTCCGGTCCGTTGTCTGGATAACGCTGGTAGGCAAACGACGGCGCTGATTCTGAAATTGCTGAGAAATGAACGCCCGAATAAAACTCGCGACTGAATTCGATATTGTCCGCGACGATGTTCGCGTCCTGCGCCCGCAATATCGAAAAGGCGAGGATTGAAATTAGCAGTATTCCAACAGATTTTTGCTTCATCACGATTGACCTAATCCTTCTAATCCGCTCCGCTGCGGATGGTAATAACGGCAGCATCCCTTCCAGGCCGGATCTTCTCGATCTTCTCAGACGGTTGGGCATAAATCGCCTGCGTGGAAATTAGCAGCCAACCCACGAGGCCCCATAGCCGGAGCATTTTCAGACTGCCACATTAGAAAATTCGAGCGTGCACTGTCAATCGCCGGTTTGTTAGCATCTATCCCATGAGCCGCACCCGACCCGCAATAATCGCGATGGCGATTTTGCTTTCAGTCTCGGCTTACGCTGCAAATCCGTTTCTGGATGCGCCGAACGATCAGCCGGTGTCTGCTAAATTTCGCGGGACGGAATGGAGTGACGACATCGGGGAAGAAGAAATTCCTCTCAATGCAAGCGTAGTAACGACGCGGGTCGCGAAAATGCCATGGGGTTCGATCTTCAAAATCGAGTTCACCGATCTAAAATCGCGCGCCGAAAAACAACGCGAAATTCGGGCGGACTATTTCATCGTGACCGACGACCGGATCGTCTTGCTAAACGAAGAGGACAACGACGCGGCTGCGAAAAAGATCTCGGCGCTGGACAAACCGCCGGAATTCGAACCGAACGACATTTACGGCATCACCAGCGGCAGCTTCGAACACGAAGAAGGCTTGTGGAAAACGACAATCCTACTAAAGGGCGATCTTTGCGTTTACGATGCGAGCCATCCTTCCGGTCACTTCAAAAAGATTGTTTGGAAAAAAGGAGTGGGATTAGTCGAATATGCGAGCGGCTATGGCGCGCGCGCCGACGGGTATCGGCTCAAACGCGCAGCAGCAAAGCAAAAATGATAAGTTGGCGGGAACTCTGCAGGAAGTGTAAGCATTTTTATGCAATTCCTTTTGAATTTATCGCCGCCGCTTTCCTTCTTCATCGTAGCGGCGATTACCACCTTCTTCGCCCTGTTCGGGCTCTACCTGGTGCGAAAGAAGTATCCAGCCGAGGTCTTGAGGGAGAACCACGAGGTGGCCGCCATCATCTTCAATGCTTTCGGACTCTTCTATGGGGTGATGCTTGCGTTTGTGGTGTTCGTGACCTGGAGCGGATATGACGACGCTACGAAGAATTTGCAACTGGAATGCAGCGAGGCCCTGGATCTTTTTCACAGCAGCGCGCAGTTTCCTGAACCTCTGAACAAAACTCTACAGCAGGGCCTGAGGGATTACGTCGCCGCGGTCTACAACGACGAGATACCAAAGCTCGCCGAGGGCAAGATCAGCCTTTCGTCAGGCGGAGCACATAGCACGCTCGCGCCGCTGTTCTATCAGATGGATACGCAATCAATGCCAAACCGTGAACTCTACGCCGAGTCATTACGGTGCTTGAACAGGCTCGCCGAGTATCGACGGCTGAGAATTTTTGCAGGGAACGACACCGTACCTGGAGCGGTCTGGCTCGTACTACTGGTCGGTAGTCTCTTTACGATCAGTTACACCTATTTTTTTGGAATGAAGAACATCAAGGCACAGTACACGATTACAGCCACGCTCACCTCCACGGTCGCACTAATCTTATTTTTGATCTATGTTCTTGATCATCCCTTTACCGGCGCAAACAGGATAAGCTTGGAGCCCCTGAGGGAGGTACTCGAGATCATGCAGAAAACATGAACAAGAGTTGTCCATCTTTTCAGCTTTAACTTGTCTTACGCAGATTTTTCTTCGGCAGTTTTGCGCTTATCTCGACTGATCTTTCAGACCAGCGCCTTCTGCCTTTTCGTGCGTTTGCGTGTGGGCTTTCCCTTGCGCTTTGTCTTTGCCATTCTGCGCAGCTCCGCTTTGCTCATCGATTTGTACATTCCTCGTGAAGCGCCTTTGAGCGACGACTTGGAGCGCTTGCCACGTTTAGCCGCAAGCGCAGCGCCGGCAGCCATTTGCTGTTTCTTTGATTTTGCAGGCATACATAAATAATTCGCGCACCGAGGCTAAACCGGACTGGCATGTCGCGCGCCGCGCAGCCGCCATAGGAAGTAAGCCGGCACGCCGGTCAACACGATGAGCATTCCGATTCCTGAAGTCGCCGGCGCGAGCCATGCAAGATCAATAATCAACAGTGTCGATAGCAGAATCGAGACGACCGGCACCGTCGGATAACCCCACGTGCGGTACGGGCGCTCTGCGTTCGGCCTTGTGCGTCGTAAAAGGACAACAGCAACGACCATCAAAACATAAAACAGCAAATCTGCCGACACGATGTATTCAAGCAATTGGTTGTAAACGTTCCCGTAAGTCACCTGGTGTGTCGCGGTATTGGTTGTGACCGTACGCGGCAAAACCAGGAGGGCTGTCCACATTCCCTGTGCTACGAGTGCTGCCGCGGGAACACGAAAGCGGTTTGTTGTCCCGATCTTTTTGAAAAATAAGCCATCACGCGCCATGGCATAGTAAACGCGCGCTCCGGCGAGGATCAGCCCGTTGTCGCAACCGAAAGTGGAAATCATAATCGCGGCGGCCATGCACATCGCCCCAGCGTGGCCGAAGAGTGCGTCCATCATTGCTACGGCTACGCGATTTTGCGGCGCGTGCTGGATTTCCGGAAACGGCAGCACCGCCAGATAAGCAATGTTCGCCAGCAAATACAGCACGACCACAACCGCGCACCCTCCCACAAGTGCGCGTACGAGATTTTTTCCGGGATCGCGCACTTCGCTGCCGATAAATGTGACATTCGTCCAGGCAGTCTGGGCGAAAAGCGGGCCAACCATAGACCTTCCAAAGAGCAGCACCAAAGCGAAGCCGCCTGTGATCGTGAGACCGGGCTGCGCCGCCTGCGAATTCCAGCCATTGGCCCACGAGTCCCACCATGCCGAGCTTAGTGCGGCAGAATTGGCTTTCCAGCCTAACGACAAACCGATCACTACCACGGCGGCCAGCGCCGCTGTCTTCGCAAACGTAAATGTGTTCTGAACAATCTTGCCGACCTCGAGTCCGCGCGTGTTCGTCCACGTCAGTAGCGCGATCAACGCTATGGCGACCGTTTGTTCCGTCGACAAGCTGATCGCGTAGCTGCCGAATGAAATCGGCGCGACCAGATAATTCTCGGGTGAAACCTTTGTGACGAAAACTCCGAGAAACTTCGCGAACGCAATGGCCACGGCAGCGATCGTTCCCGTTTGGATCACAAGAAACAATGTCCAGCCATACAAAAATCCGATCGGAGAACCGTACGCTTCGCGCAGGAAAACATAAACGCCGCCCGCGCGCGGCATCATGGTCGCCAACTCCGAACAACACAGCGCGCCCGTGATGGTCAGCAAACCGGCGAGCGCCCATGCAAGCAACAACCAGCCCGGCGCGCCACTCAATCGCGACGATTCCGCTGACACAATGAAGATCCCAGACCCGATCATCGAGCCGATCACAATCATCGTCGCGTCGATCGGCCCAAGCGCGCGGACCAGGCTGCTGCTGTCGATTGGAGACGGCCCGCCCTCGGGCCGCACGGGGCCTGCCGATCGGCGCGGGGGGGCGCCGGCTCCATTGTCGATCTTGTCGCTCACAGCGAGCTTCGCGGCGCGCTGATCTTCACGCCTTCACGTTCGAGTCTTGTTCGCAATTCGCGCGCGAACTCGACCGCGCCGGGTGTATCGCCGTGGACACAAATTGTTTCACCGCGGACATCGACATCGCGGCCTTCCACGGAGCGCACCTTGCCTTCGCGCAACATCCGTAGCACGCGCTCGGCTGCCTGGTGAGGATCGTGAAGCACTGCGTCGGGTCGCGTGCGTGGAACCAGCCAGCCGTCATTTAAATAATTGCGATCGGCGAAAATTTCGCAGGCGATTTGCAAATCGTGCGCCTCTCCGGCATGGGCGAGGTGACTTTTATCGGGCGCGAACAGGATCAATTTCGGGTCAACCGATTTGATCGCGCGCGCAATCGCATCGGCGAGTTTCGGATCGCGCACTGCCATGTTGTACAACGCGCCGTGCGGCTTGACGTGGTTAGGCCGCACATCCAGCGCGGAAGCGATCGCTTGAAAAATTCCGAGTTGATAGGCGACAGCGTCGAACACTTCGTTGTGCGGTATCGTCAGTTCCTTGCGTCCAAAATTCTCGCGGTCGAAGAAACTCGGATGCGCTCCGACTGCAACCCCGTGCTTCTTGGCTGCAGAAATGGCCGCGTGCATCGTATCGGAGTCGCCGGCGTGAAAACCGGTTGCGATATTCGCCGAGCTGATCAGCTCGAACAGCTCGGCATCGTGGCCTGAGCCTTCACCCAGATCCGCGTTCAGATCGATAGATAAATTCATGACCTTTGCAGACTCAGGCCGACGCGGAAACGTTCCAAATCACGCTCGCGTTCCAGCAACAGCCAATGCGCATCTTGCAGCGAGACCTCGGAAAAATGCACGTGATCTCCAGCGCGAAACTGTGCTGCGATGCCAAGATCAACCGTGATCACGTGAGCTATTTTTGGATACCCACCGATGGTTTGGCAATCTCCCAAAAGCAAAATCGGTTTGCCGCTTGGGGGAACCTGGATCGTGCCGGGCGCGACCGCTTCGGAAATAAGATCGACTTCGTCCTCGCGCTTGAGTTTCGGACCATCAAAGCGCACGCCCATGCGGTCCGAATCGGGCGAAACGGTGAATGCTTCCATCGTGAAACGTTGAAGCGTTGAAGCGTTAAAGCGGTTCCAATCCACCCCCCGAATGAAACGTAAAGTCGGGTGGCGCTTCGCCGGACTCACCCAATCGTGCGGCCCTGCCCAGGAGGAAATTCCTGTAGCCGGGGGCGACTTGTCCGCCGTAGCATTAGCGAAGGCAGATGACCCCGGTCGACGAGCGAGCAGCACGACGTCTCCGTCGCGTAATGCACGGCCTTCAACTCCGCCAAAGTTCGCTCGCAAATCTGTGGAACGACTCCCAAGCACGGCCGGCAAATCAATCCCGCCCGAAATCGCAAGCCAGCATCGGCAGCCAATTTGAGCGTGACCAAATTTCAATTGGTCACCAGCTTGCAGATGCGCTACATGCCCAGCCCGCAATGCTCGTGATCCAACCCGCACATCAAATTCGCCACCGCACCAGGCGACGATTCGCTCATCCTCAAACCGCAACTGCAAACCCCCGAGGGTGATTTCGAACCCAGCTGCGCCTTCATCATTTCCAACGAGCAGATTCGCTACACGCAATGCAAACGAATCGAGACCGCCGCTGGTCGAAACACCAAACTGACGAAAACCCGTGCGGCCCAGATCTTGGACCGAGCTTAGAAATCCCGCGCGCTCAATAACAGCCGTCATCCCGAGCGCAGTCGAGGGCCCCCGCAGCGTCACCTTAGCGTTTCGCATCGGGATGGAAAAGCCTGGCTTCGCCGCCTCCGGCGGCTGCGTTGCAGCCTCCACTTCGGTCGGGATAGCCGTCTCCTCATTGCTTCAACGACTGAAACTCCTCCCGTGTGATTGCGCGAAAGCGCACGCGATCGCTGGGATGCAGCAGCGTCGGTGGATTTTTCAAAGGATCGAAAAGCTTCAGCGGCGTGCGGCCGATCAGATTCCACCCGCCCGGAGAACGCAACGGATAAATTCCCGTTTGCGCACCACCGATGCCAACCGAACCGGGCGGAATTTCTTTGCGCGGCACGTCACGGCGCGGTGTCGCCAAATTCTTCGGTAACCCTGCCAGAAATGTAAAACCAGGAACGAAACCAATGCAAGCCACGCGATATTCGGATGTGCTGTGGAGATCCACGATTTCGCGCTCGGAAAGCTTTGTGTGTTCAGCTACGCGATCCAGGTCGAAGCCAAATTCGGGGTCGTAACACACGGGAATTTCAATCGAACACGGACCAGCCCTTTTTTTTCGCAGGTTACGGCGCCCCGAAGTAAGCGCCCTTTGAATTTTCTTCGTCAGCCAATGAAGGATCCCATCAGGAGCAACATTCGACATTGTGATTGAAACGGGATCAAAGAAAACGGCGACGCTGGTGTAGGCTGGCGCGAGTTCGATTACGCCGGGAATGGCTGCGCGTTCAAGCAGTTGAACTGCTCGGAGCACTTCGTCCAGCGTTTGTTCAGGTACATCCTCAAACTGCTCGCGCACGCGTACGATTAACGCCGAATCTCCAAGAGGGATAATTTCCATAATCCTGTCATTCCGAGCGAAGTCGAGGAATCCCGCGGCTCAGCCGATCGTTTTGCAACGAGATCCTTCGACTCCGCTGGGCTTCGCTCAGGATAACCGTGCTTGCAAGGACGGTTAGAGCCAACTCACTCTGCGCGCTTCGCTTCAATCTCAATGTTGATGGCTACCGTCTGGCTGATGCCGGAGATCGATTCAGTCGCCGGAGCAAACATCAAATTGAACTCGCGACGCGTGATCGGATCGGTCGTCACAGACCAGCGCGTCCGCGCAGTTTCATTAATGGGCGTGAGCAGTTTCACGTGAAGCGTGATCGGCTTTGTCACGCCGTGCATTGTTAAGTCCCCGAGAATGTCGGCACTTTGCGGGCCGGTGCGTTTTACGCTCCGGCTCTTAAACGTGATCCGAGGAAATTTCTCGACATTAAAAAATTCCACGCTGCGCAGATGATCGTCGCGTTTTTTAATGCGCGTATCGATGCTGCTCACATCGATCTGCGCCGTGACCGATGAATTCTCAGGACGTTCGCGATCGACCTCAATCTGGCCGCTAAAAACGGTGAATTTACCGCGAGTCGTGCCGAGGAATTGATGCACACTGAAACTAATGGTCGAGCCCGACGTATCGAACTTGTAGCTCTCCTTCGCTGATGCCGTGCCGCCAAGCCCGACCAACACGAGCACTGCGACAACCTTCTGTAATATCATCGATTGCCAGCGCCAACGGCGCTGTTTCATATCTAGCCTGGGGCAACGCCGCAGGAATTCAATTGGTACAGCCAAGCGCTGAAAGCGCGATTCAGCACCAACGGTGAATCGCGCTTTCAGCGCTGATGTTTTTCGGGAGGTTCCAATTCCCGGGGCGTTGCCCCAGGCAACATTCGAATGTTGCGCCCTTGGCGCTAAGCAAACGCAAGACATTGGGACATTCTTTTCGCCTCCGCCGCGAGCGTTTTCAAGAGCGGCGTGCGGGAAAGCGGCAATCGCCCGAACAAATTGCCCAGCGCAAACGCCGGGTCAGCTCTCAACCGTGTTTGATCGTGCACGCCGGCGATGCGCGCCAGCTCGGTCTCGAAATGCGCAACGGCGCGTGAAGTTGGATCGTTTGCATCGAGATAACCGAACGCCCGGCGCAACAGACCGAACAATTCCGGCTCGCGATGATCGCGCTCGGTGCAAATCT
>JBKPBJ010000193.1:0-3041 GCA_046726875.1 Verrucomicrobiota bacterium | reverse complement strand
ACCGGCTGTCGAATTCCCGACGGCATCGTTGTCGATGTTGAAGCCGGTCACATTTACTGGACTAACATGGGCGTTCCAAATCGGAATGACGGCTCGATCGAGCGCGCCGATCTCGACGGTCAAAATCGTGTAACAATCATTGGTGAAGGCAAAACTTTCACACCAAAACAGCTCCATCTCGAGAAGAAGAGCCGGAAACTTTACTGGTGCGATCGCGAGGGAATGCGGGTCATGCGCGCGAACCTGGATGGTTCGAGCATCGAGACTCTGGTCGATTCGAGCAACGGCGACGCCCGGCCAGGCACAGATTTAACAAGATGGTGCGTCGGTATCACTGTCGATCCGGACCGCGGGCAAATTTATTGGACGCAAAAAGGGCCGGATGATGCGGGCAAGGGTCGCCTCTTTCGCGCGAAGATCGACATCCCAAAGGGCGAGACCGCGGCCAGTCGCACTGACGTCGAAGTGCTATTCGATGGCTTACCGGAACCGATCGATCTCGAGCTCGATCTGAAGAATCGGCTCATTTATTGGACGGACCGCGGAGATCCGCCTCGCGGTAACACGGTAAATCGTGCCTCGATAGACGCCGACTTCAGCAAACATCCGACACCGGACATTTTGCTTACTCACCTGATGGAAGGAATCGGAATCGCTCTCGATTTCAAAGACGGCCGTATGTTCCTCACCGATTTAGCCGGCACTATTTATTCCGCCAAACTTGACGGCACGGAAAAGAAACCGTTGCTCGTCGCGCAGGGGAATCTGACTGGAATCGCTTACGCAGAAATACCGCCAGGCCATTCATTCGTTGAATCGTTAAATCGTTGAACCGTTAAACCTCAAACCAAACAAATCGGAGAAAATCATGTCATACAACAAACCAATCCGTCGCATCGCCATTGTTGGAACCGGAGTCATCGGCGCCAGTTGGGCCGCTGAATACCTCGCGCGCGGATTCGATGTCATCGCGACCGATCCTGCGCCAAACGCGGAAGCTAACTTGCGTAAATACATCGACGAAGCCTGGAACGACCTAACGACGATCGGCCTTGCGAAAGACGCGTCGCGCAATCGCTTAACTTTCACAAAGGATCTGAAAGAGGCGTTGTCGAAAGCGGACTTCGTTCAGGAAAACGGACCGGAGCGACCCGATTTCAAGATCAAGTTGTTCGCCCAGATGGATGAAGTGACGCCCGTCGATTCACTTATCGCCTCGAGTTCGTCGGGAATAACACCGAGCGTGATGCAATCAAAGTGCAAGCACCCCGAGCGCGTCGTTGTCGGACATCCGTTTAATCCTCCACACATCATCCCGTTAGTGGAAGTTGTCGGGGGAACGAAGACAGCACCGGAAGCGATTCAACGAGCGCTCACATTTTACGGGTCCATTAGGAAGAAACCTATCCATTTGAAAAAGGAGCTTCCCGGTCACGTCGGGAACAGGCTGCAGGCGGCACTCTACAAGGAGATCATGTATCTGATTCAGCACGATGTGCTGAGCGTCGAGGATGCAGACGTGGCGGTGAGCTATGGCCCGGGACCGCGTTGGGGAGTGATGGGGCCAAGTTTGCAATGGCATCTCGGCGGTGGCGCCGGCGGCATCAAACACTTCATGGACCATCTAATGGATCCATTGGCCGCCATGATCAAAACTCTCGGTACTGCGGACATCACGCCCGAGCTCAAGCAAACGATCGTTGAAGGCGTGTTGCGCGAAGCGGGCAATCGTTCTGTGGACGAACTCGCACAGGACGAGAACGAATTGCTAATCGGGCTGTTGCGTTCACGCGCACAGACCGAAAACCGGACAACGAAGGGAAAAACCAAATAAGTAGTGCATAAAGGAGCAACAATGAACTCGAATAAACAAACAAGCTCCGTCAGTGATGGGTTGACCAAATCACTCGAATCAAAACTTAGCGCTCCCGCGTTTTCACCGGACTTTGATCTGCACGCCGAAACAAATCAGGTGTTAAAGGATATCGGGCTAACAACGGCGGACGCCGGAGGCAAGCTCACGTTCTACGGACGCGATCCAATTCTTCCAAGCCCGATCCGCTTCGGGACGCTGGCCGCAGTCGGTCTGGCCGCAAGAAGCGCCGCGCTGGCTGCACTTTGGAAACATGCCACCGGCCAAGGACAGGATATCTCGGTGGACGTGCGCAAGGCATTGCGCCGTTTCGCCGGATTCTTTGAAGGCAAATGGGAAACTATCAATGGTCGGCCGCCCTCACCAGGTGGCTATGCGGTTAGCCCATTCCTAAAGATGGGGGATGCGTTTTTTCGCGAGACACGCGATCGGCGGTACGTGCTGGCGCTAGACATTTATCCTCAACTCCTCGTGCGCACCCTCGATTTTCTCCGCTGCAGCCCGAGTACCGAATCCATTAACAACGCCATACTCAAATGGAACGCTGTGGAACTAGAAGAGGCTGCTGCGGCCGAGGGACTGGTTCTGGCAATGGTGCGGACGAATGAGGAATTTCGTCGCGAACCCCAATACACCGACGTCCTCTCAAAAATGCCGCTGATCACAGTGGAGAAGATTCGCGAGAGCGACCCCGTTCCGCTCAAGGTGAGCGATAATCTTCCTCTTGCGGGTGTCCGCGCATTGGGAATGGGTCACGTGATCGCGGGAGCCGGGATGGGCAGAGACATGGCCTTATACGGCGCGGACGTGCTGAATATCTGGAGACCGCGCGACTCGGAAATCGAAGCCTTCGCGTGGGATGTCCAGGTGGGCATGCGTTCAACGATACTCGATGATGCGAAGGAAGATCGTGCACGATTCAATCAGCTTCTAAAGGATGCCGATGTATTTTTTGCCAATAAACGCCCGGGATTTTTGAAGAAGCACGGCCTCGATGCCGAATCGCTTTGCGCGCAGAAGCCCGGATTGATTCATGCAATCGTCGCTATGCACGGTGAGGAGGGACCGTGGTCGAATCGACCCGGTTTCGATGAGATTGGCGCCGCAGTCTCCGGCCTCTTTACGATCGAAGGTTCTCCAACTCGGCCGAAGCAGCCGCCAATTGTGC
>JBKPBJ010000192.1:0-4666 GCA_046726875.1 Verrucomicrobiota bacterium | reverse complement strand
GCGACACGAGCTCGACTGCGGTGATCAGATTGGGATCGATGTCGTTGGGATCTGCCGGTTCCGAACTGCACGAAATCCGCACTGCGAATTTTTGGTCCGGCGAGACATCACGAATTTTCTCGAAGTTCGCCGACTGCTGAGTATTAACCGGACTCTCAGCAGCTGCGGTCTGCGGCTCGTGTTGAACCGATTCAGGCGTTAAGGCGGGTGAAGGTGTGACACTAGCGGCCGCGGGTTTCGGCCCGCTCCCACTTCGGTGATCGAGCATCGCCTTTAGCTCTTTGATGCGCTCGCGAGTCAGACGCGTCATCGCTTCGTAGCGAAGTGTCGGCGCCATCGAACCGCCCTCGACTTCCTTAGCCGCGCGTGCTGCCTCGGCATCGCGGGACGCGACCCAAGCTCGTTGCGTTTCCCTGAGCTTTTGTTTGCTCTCAGTATCTACAAGCTTTGCCAAAACCACTTGGTAAGTCTTGTTGAGATCAGCATCAGCTCGCGCAAAATCTGCGCGGGCCTGCGCGTTCATGGCCGTCTGTGTTTGAGCGAAAATGTGTGCGGCGGAAATGAAAAGCGAAATGAGCAGAGCTGCGCAGCGCACTCTATCAATCATAACCATGTGGTAAGCCAGAGCTAACTCGCTTCTTTGAAATGGTCCGGAATTCGCCAGTCTTGGCGTCAAACTTCACGGTGAACCGAATTGGCGTCTCATCGCCGCTGCCATTTACAAAAGTCGCGGATTGTTCCAGGACTAAGACTCCCGGTTTGGTCCACTCGACCGGCCTGATGTATTCGTGATTGACGTGTCCCTTTATTTCGACGCTGAGCTGCTCGGGGTCATTGAATGAGACAAACTTTCTACCGTGTTGTTGGTAAGCCGTTGTGTACCCTATTCGCGGGGCAGCCGCGTAGAAGGCGCACCATTTCGAATCCGCCGACCAAACAAGCAAGATATAGTCATATTCACCGCCAAGATGTCGGTCCGCAGAAAAATTGGCCACGACGGATTTTTCAGGCAGGGAAACCAACTCGATCGCTTTGATGGTTTGCGAGAAAATCTTCTCCGGATCGGCGGTTTCCGCCTGTATCACCTGCTTGTTGAGTTCGGCGTCGTAAGAAATCCGCATCGCAAATTTCTTGTCCGGTGAAACATCGCGAATTTTCTCCGCAAGCGAAGACTCCTGAGCAAGATCGACATTTATTGGGATAAGCAGAGTAGCCAGGAGGGCGAACGAGCCGCACGTTTTCATGAAGTGCATTATTCGTCTTCAACCGGCATTGTCGAACCCGAACCAGGCTTGTAAAAACGGCCCGGCGGCTAAAGACTGGCGCGATGAAACTTGTTAATCTCGTTATCGTAGGGAGCGCGTGGCTGATCTGCCGAGCGGCCGCAGCCGCCGACCTGCATCCAATTGTGGAGGTCCAAAGCGGATATCTTTTCGGCGCGATCGCTGATGGGAAATGGATCAAGGCGGATGAAGCGGCGAAATCGATGGCGAGTGAAATGACCTATCGAGTCTATGGATTGCCCGAATCGCTTGGCGAGGCAAAAGGTGGCAAAGCCAAGCTCGAAGATGTTCCGTGCGAAGAGACTTTGTTCGTCCCGTTGTCGCGTAAACCGGAGAATGGCCTGATTGCCATCGCTGCGCCGTGGAATGCGTTGCCCAGAAAGCCGCTGGTGATGGATACGAAGCAACAAGTGTATGTCGATGCAGTGCGCGATTTCTTGAAGACCAAAGGGATCGAGCAACCGAAAGTGAAAATCGACAGCATCCTGCGCATTGATCTCGATGGCGATGGTGAGGATGAAGTTTTAATCAGCGCGACAAATTATTTCAGCAAAGAGGACAGTGTACCAATGCGATCGCCGGCCGGCAGCTATTCGATGGTTCTCTTGCGCCGACTGGTCGCCGGAAAAGCGGAGACGCAACTTGTGGAAGGAGAATTTTACCCAAAAGCTTACGTTTCCTCCGATAGCAGCTTCAATGCTCCGAACGCTTACAAAGTCATCGCGGTGCTGGATTTGGATGGCGATGGCAAAATGGAAAACGTCGTAGGTTCGCGGTACTACGAAGGAGAAATGGTAAGGATTTACCACTTCGATCCGAACAAAGCAGAGGCCGTGCTTTCGGTCGGTTGCGGCGCGTGAGAGAGTTTTGCGGCAAGCAAATTCGCTGTGCGAAATATGCCGATTTCGCTAGATAAAGGGGCGATGGATTTGCTCGGCGCGCTAAAGAAATATTTCGGCTACTATCAGTTTAGGCCTCTTCAAAAAGAAATCATCGAGGATTCGCTCGCTGGACGCGATGTGTTTGTGCTGATGCCGACTGGTGGCGGCAAGTCGCTTTGTTTTCAGTTGCCGGCTTTGATGCGCGATGGCCTGACGATCGTGGTGTCGCCGCTCATCTCGCTGATGAAAGATCAAGTCGATGCACTGCAAACCAGCGGAATCGCCGCAACATATCTCAATTCAACCCTGGATCGCGACGAGGCAAAGGCGCGCTGGCGCGGCCTGCATCGTGGTGAATACCGGATGCTCTATGTCGCGCCGGAGCGATTAATGTTGGATACCTTTTTGGAGCGCGCGCTCAACTGGAACATTGCCCAGTTCGCAATCGACGAAGCACATTGCATCAGCGAATGGGGCCACGATTTCCGGCCGGAATATCGCGAGCTCAAGAAATTGCGAAAACATTTGCCCGATGTGCCGATCATGGCACTCACCGCCACAGCGACCGAACGGGTGCGCGGCGATATCATTAAGGAACTGAAATTGCGCGAGCCGCGCGCTTACGTGGCCAGCTTCAATCGGCCGAATCTGACATATCGCGTTGTTCCGAAGGCGGCGCCGTACGAACAACTGCTGGCGTTTATTCGCAGTCGGCCTAACGACAGCGGCATTGTTTACTGTGCAAGCCGCAAGAGCACCGAATCATTGGCGCGAAATTTGAATGAGGATGGCATCACCACAAAACCATATCACGCCGGGCTAACGACAGCGGAACGCACAAAACATCAGGATGCATTTCTGCGCGACGACGTGCGCGTGGTCACGGCCACGATCGCGTTCGGAATGGGCATCAACAAACCGAACGTCCGTTTCGTCGTTCACTACGATCTGCCGAAAAACCTGGAGAGCTATTACCAGGAGACCGGACGCGCCGGACGCGATGGATTGCCAAGCGAATGCGTCTTGCTCTTCAGCCCCAGTGACGTGGCCAAGCAATTGCATTTCATCGATGAAAAGAGCGAAAGCGAAGCGCGTATTGCCCGGGCTCAACTTCGGCAAATGGTGAACTACGCCGAAACGCGGGAATGCCGGCGCACCGCGCTTCTGGAATATTTCGCAGAAAATTTTCCACAGCCACGGTGTGATGCCTGCGACAATTGTTTGCAGCCGCGCGAGACCTTCGACGGAACAGTGCACGCGCAAAAATTTCTTTCGTGTGTGTATCGCATCCACGCAAAGCACGGATTCGGATTCGGGTTGGGTCACGTTGTCGATGTGCTCCGTGGCGCAGATACCGAAGCGATCAGGCAACGAGGGCACAACAAGCTGTCCACTTACGGCATCGGCTCCGAACTGAAACGGAGTGAATGGCAGGCAATCGGTCGTGAACTGCTGCGGCTGGAGATGGTCGAGTGCGCACCGGGCAAATTTGCGACGTTATCGCTCACGCCCGCGGGTCTGGACGTTTTGCGAAAGCGGACGCCGGTTGTGTTGACCAAGCAAATCGACATCGCGGAGAAAGGTGCGCGAACAAGAACAGGCGCGATCGAATGCGACGAAGTATTATTCGAGCGTTTGCGGGCCTTGCGCCGGAAAATTGCAGATGAACGCGGCGTGCCCGCTTACATCATCTTCTCCGATGCATCGGTCCGCGAAATGGCGAAAAATTACCCCACGACCGCGGGCGAGTTCCGACGCGTCCCCGGCGTGGGCGAACAAAAACTCAAAGATTTTGCCGAGCCATTCCTCGTCGAGATTAGAACGTATCTTGCGACAAACCCGCGCCGGACATTTTCTAACAAGGTTGATTCTTTGTTGCCGCGACGTCAGGTTCGCATGAACGACAGCCAGACAGAGACCCTACGGCGCTTTCAGCGCGGCGAAACGGTTGAACAGATCGCCCGCGACCGCGGTTTTGTGCGCAGCACGATCTACGGACATCTCCTGGCTGCGATTGAATGCGGCAGGCTCTTGCAGGCACGAGCGCGATTCTTCACGCCGGCACAGGAAAAAGAAATCGTTGCGGCCTTTCACCAGATTCCCGCTGGTACGCTTACAGACATCAGCGCAATTCTCGGCAACAAATACGACATCGGCCTGCTACGCATCTTCCGCGCGCTCAAGCAAGGGAGGACAGGTTCCCAGCCGTCCAGGCAGAGTAACAGCCTGGAAGCTGTCACTCCTTGAATGAGATTGGCCTGCTGAGGATCTTTCGCGCATTTGCCGCACGCTCAAAGCAAGGAGCAATCCGCGAGTAATTCAGTTGGTTTGCGTCGCGGGTGACTTGCTTGCAGCCGGCGAGTGCTCTTCTTTGTTGCGCGCGCGAATTCCCGCCGCGCGTTGCGAGAGTGGTTCCGCTTTGGCTGGCTGACCTTTTTCCCAGTAAAGCGCAGCGAGTTCGTCCAACGTCGTGGCGACGCTTGAATGATTAGGCCCGAGAGT
>JBKPBJ010000191.1:0-4882 GCA_046726875.1 Verrucomicrobiota bacterium | reverse complement strand
CATCAATCCCAATGCGTATCCAGGCGCCCCGGGTGTCATTGGCCCGCATGCATTGTTCTACTTTCCACAGTTCGGCACTGATTATAAGGGGGGCGGCGATTACTTCTTCTTTAACTTCGCGGCTTTGACGTCAGCGCTTCCGCCAGCAGATCGGCAAGCATTCTACGGTTCATTCACCCGCGATGTGTGTGACAAATACCTGACGGTTTTTGCCGATTTTAAATATGCCCGCTCATTTTTCGATTCATCGACAGCACCGGTGCCGTTTTCACCTGATCCATTTAAGATCCCAGGCACTGACTTGTCCTTTAGTCATTTTAATATCAGTGTTCCAATCCAAAATCCGTTTAATCCCTTCACACTTGCCGATGCGACCATTCCAAATTTCTTTCCTGACGGGTCCGGTCTGCCAGTAACTACCAGAGTTGGCTTCCGCGGAACTAATGACACCGGTGCCAGACATGAAAAGTTTACCTACTACGATTATCTCTTCGACATGGGGCTGCGCGGCGAGATGGGCGAGTTTGGCCAGTACTTCAAGAGTTGGAACTGGGAGTTCGGTTTCCGTTATTCTCGGAATGAAGGGCAGGATTTGTCCGTCGGCGAAGTCAGCCAGCCCGGGTTGCGAGAAGCACTTTTGGATACGGACCCGGCTACGGCGTTTGATCCGTTCCTGAACTTCACTGCTCACAACACCAAGGCAGCCAGGAGCAGAGTTTATGTTAACCTGCATAACTCAGGCGAATTTGAGTTACCCATTGGTTACATCACCGCTAACGGTGACTTGTTCAACCTTCCTGCCGGACCAGTCTCCTTTGCTGTTGGTGGTGAGTATGACGCGCCGAGGTGGACGCGCGATCGTGACGCGCTTAACACAACGTTTCAAAGCATCGGCTCGTCGGACGGGCAAAGCGCACGAGTGAACCGCGATGTTTGGTCAATCTACCAGGAAGTGCGTATACCCTTCACCAGCCCGACCTGGAACTTCCCCGGCTTTTACAGCGTCGAAGTTGACTTTGCCGAGCGCGAGGAATGGTACAGCCAAAATACTTCTGCCGTTCTAGCTTCTGGACCCTTCCCCGCTCAGCCGGCGACCCATACCCAGTACAATGCGCAGAAACCGAAGATCTCGGTTCGCTTCCAGCCGCTTGATCCAAAATATATCGGCGGCCTTACCTTGCGTGGCAGCTACACCGAAGCGTTTCATGCGCCGCATTTGTCTGAGATTTCGCCCGCTTCGTCGGAGGGCGCCCCATCGTTCCAAACACCGGCCCAGCTACGCACCATAGGAAATCCCAACCTGCAGCCTGAAGTCGCCTATGAATGGTCTTACGGCGCCGTTTACAATCCGAAATGGATCAAGGGGCTGACACTCAGCGCCGATTGGTGGCATATCGATATGCGATCGATCGCATCCCTCCTCGGTGACCGATTCATTGTTGAGAATAACATCCCCGGTCTGGTTATCCGCGGTCCTCCTGAGATTCCGGGAGAACCGGGCCCGATCATTCTAATCATTGATCCCAACGAAAATCTTACAGGCGCGATTTTTGAAGGCCTCGACTACGAAGCGATCTACATTCTGGATTCTTCTATTTTTGGTCACGGCGATTTTGGACGGCTTACTGCAACGGTCAACGGCACCTGGCTATCCCGAGCTGAGTTTCAGATTTCGCCTGATACAAAACGGTTCGGTATCGCAGGCGAGTTTATTCCGCCGGGATTCACCCTGACGGGTTCGCTACCGTGGAATCGCGCCAATTTCAGTCTTTTCTACGACGGTCCGGCTGACACGTGGCTACAGGGGTTGGATGTAGGCGCGGTAGTCCATTTCACCGGGCAATATGAAGACGACAATTTCTCACTGACCTTTTCGAGTAAGCCTCAACAACCTAGAAGCGGTCCACTTCCGTGGAGGGCGCGGAAAGTATCCGCCTGGACCACGCTCGATCTAATCGCGTCGTACACATTCAACTTGCCGCCGCCAGCACCAGCGGAAGTGCCGGGCTTCGCGAAGGACGGCGGTAAGAACGTAAAGATGAAGGACGGCAAGGACAAACAAGTCCTCCCAGTTTCCACGGCCGAGTACGGCTGCAGCAACTGGAAATGGTGGCTCAATAACGCGACTATCACACTTGGAATGCAGAACGTCTTCGATGAGGACCCGCCCTTCGTGGCTGGCAGCGGCGAGAACGGCTACGATGAATCGCTCGCCACTATCAAAGGCCGGTTCTGGTACGTCCAGCTAAAGAAGCGATTCTAAGAAATCTGTTCGCGGGCAGCTTACTTCGACAGCAATTGCCGAAGCACGAACGGCAAAATCCCGCCGTGGCGATAATAATCGATCTCGATCGGCGTATCGATCCGCAGCTTCACCGGTACTGATTGCTTTTCCCTGCCCGGCGTAGCCTCGGCGGAGGAGGATCCGTTCTTTTCGATTCCAAGCGTGACCTGTTGGCCTGGTTTGATTGAGTCAGACAATCCCGTGATTGAAAACTTTTCCGAGCCGTCGAGCCCGAGCGATTGTGCAGTTGTGCCTTCAAGAAACTGCAACGGCAACACACCCATGCCAACGAGGTTCGAACGGTGAATCCGCTCAAAGCTCGCCGCGATCACCGCTTTCACGCCTAACAAACGCGTCCCTTTCGCTGCCCAATCGCGCGATGAACCTGTGCCGTATTCGTGACCGGCGAGAATGACCAACGGAGTCTTCGTCTCCGCGTATTTCATCGCCGCATCGAAGATCGACATCTGCTCGCCCTCGCCGCCTCGCTCTTTCGGCGACGAGGCATCGCCGCCACCATAATATTTCGTCACGCCGCCTTCCGTTCCCGGCAGCATGAGGTTTTTGATTCTCACATTCGCGAATGTGCCGCGGGTCATCACCAAGTCGTTGCCCCGACGGCTGCCGTAACTGTTGAAATCGCGCGACTGAATTCCTCGGGACATTAAATATTTTCCGGCTGGGGAACTTTCTTTGATCGCTCCCGCAGGCGAAATGTGATCGGTCGTGACGGTGTCGCCGAAAATTCCAAGCGCGCGAGCGCCCCGGATTTCCGAGATGTGGCCGGGCTCCATTGAAAAGCTTTCGAAGAACGGCGGGTCGTGAATGTAATCGCTTTTCGCATCCCACTGATAAATGTCGCCTGTGCTCGATAGAATTTCGTTCCACTTCGGATTTTGCTCTGCGAAATCGCGATAAAATTTGCGGAACGTTTCGGGTGTGAGCGCCCTCTGCATCGTATACTGGATCTCGCTGAGAGTTGGCCAGAGATCGCGGAGGAAGGTTTCTTTGCCGTCCTTGTCTTTGCCAAGTGGCTCGCGGGAAAGATCGATGTGGACTCGGCCGGCGAGGGCAAATGCCACAACCAGCGGAGGCGACATCAGAAAATTCGCTTTGATATGCTGATGCACGCGCGCTTCAAAATTTCGATTTCCCGAAAGAACCGAAGCTGCGATCAGATCGTATTTGTGGATTGTCTTCTCGATATTTGGATGCAGCGGCCCTGAGTTGCCGATGCACGTGGTGCAACCGTAGCCGACGAGATTGAATCCGAGTTGGTCGAGATATTTTTGGAGTCCGGTCTTGTCCAAGTAATCGGAAACAACGCGCGAGCCTGGCGCAAGCGACGTTTTGACGCCAGGATCGACACGAAGACCGCGCTCAACTGCTTTTTTCGCCAATAATCCGGCCGCAATCATCACGCTCGGGTTGCTCGTGTTTGTGCAACTCGTTATCGCGGCGATCAGGACGCTGCCGTGGCCAATGTGAGTACGCCCATGCAGGAACATTTGGTTCGATTCGGCTTCGATATCCTTGCCGGCATCGGGGGTTGGCCGGTTTGCAACCATCTCGAGCACGTTAAGCGGTTCGCCGGGGCGGATTCCCTGATGCTCCTTAGTGTCGGTAGAAAACATCGCGCCGTTGCGTGGCGAGCTGCCATTCAATTCGACGGCATGCTTTTCGCGAAGATCGACCTGTTTCTTTCCGTAGCCGCCGTCATGCACTGGTTTTTCAAGAAGTTCGCGAAACTTTGTCCCCAGCTCTGGCAAATTAATCCTGTCCTGAGGCCTCTTCGGTCCTGCGACGCTCGGCTGCACGTCCGCCAGATCCAAATCGATATCAACGCTGTAATCAATTTCCCCTTTTCGCGGCATGCCAAACAGCTTCTGGGCGCGAAAATAATTTTCGAAAGCAAGGCATTGCTCTTCGCTGCGTCCGGTCGCCCGTAAATAATTGACTGACTCGTGGTCAATCGGAAAGAAGCCCATCGTCGCACCGTACTCGGGCGACATGTTGCCGATGGTAGCGCGGTCAGGTACCGGCAGCGATGCGGCGCCTTCACCGTAAAACTCAACAAATTTGCCGACCACTTTTTGAGCGCGCAGCAACTGCGTGATGTGCAAGACGAGATCGGTCGCCGTCACCCCTTCGCGTAACTGTCCGGTCATATGCACGCCGACCACTTCCGGCGTCAAAAAATAAACCGGCTGTCCGAGCATCCCGGCTTCCGCCTCAATTCCGCCCACGCCCCACCCAACAACGCCGAGACCGTTAATCATCGTCGTGTGCGAATCCGTGCCGACCAATGTGTCGGGCAAATAGACCTCCGATCTCTGACCTCCGATTTCCGACGTCTGGCTCAACACGCCTTTCGCCAGATATTCCAAATTCACCTGATGCACGATGCCGATTCCCGGCGGAATGAGCTGGAAAGTCTTGAAAGCCTGCTGACCCCATTTAAGAAACTGGTAGCGCTCGCGATTGCGCTTGAACTCCATTTCCAAATTGAGTCCCAACGCGCGCGGCGAACCAAAGAAATCGACCTGAACGGAGTGATCGACTACCAGATCGACCGGCACGAGCGGCTCGATGATCTTT
>JBKPBJ010000190.1:0-5012 GCA_046726875.1 Verrucomicrobiota bacterium | reverse complement strand
CCTCTCGTCGACGCAACCATCGCGCACGAGCCAGTTCGTTCTGGGATAACCGATCCCATTGCTGAAAGAAGCGTTCAGCCCAAAACCGGTTTTGTTGATGAAGTCATCCATGTAGCTCTCGACGCTGCCGTCGTAGTTACTACAAAAAATCATTCGCTCCCTGCCCGCCACAAAAACCCAGCGCGCGAAATGGATCGAGCGTATCCGACCGAGGCGACCGGGCCGCGTGATGTGCCGCGCGCCGTAGTTGACGGTTTTGAGCACGCCGATGGTTGTTAGGAGCCGCACCAGACCGGGCTTCAGACTGCCCATGGCGCTAAATTGATTCGTGACGTCGTAGTCCTCGAAGCTCGAGAGGTTCTCAGAATGTTTCTGATCTGCGGTGGGACAAACCACTGGATCGCTTTTCTCAAAACGGCGAAGCGCAAAGATGTAAAACGGCGCGATAACGAGAAACACTGGCGATAGCAGCAGACCCAGCCATGGAAACCCGATCATGTGCAGCAGATTTTTGATCTGCCATCCGATTGGGGTTGGACCTTCTTTCGATAACGTTAGGCGTCCTGCCGCTTGCTCTGTGTTGACGAAATTCCGCAGTTTCTCGTGAACCTCGCGCGGTCGCAGGCTCTGCAAAGTTGCATGGTTTCGGTCAACGTAATTCTCAAGCGCATCGTAAAGCGCGGCCTCTTCGCGAATCTGTCGCACTGTTCGCCCTCGCCAATTCACATAAGCAGCAATAGCCGGGGCGTCGTGTTGTTTCATCCAATCGAGAAGGTCCGTGTCAGGGGCGAATCCCTGACAGCATGAGAAGATTTTTCCCAAGCCTTTCCCGGCGCGCTTGATCAACTTTCCCAGAAACGCATTCGCATCACCATCGACATCTCCGAGAAACGCCAGATACAGGGGATAAGTGCGCGGTTTTAACCCATACACGCGCAGATCTTCAGTCGTTTTGTCGTCGAGAATAGCGAATCGCGCGAAGTGGAGCGTCTCGAATTCCGCGAAAGGCAACAGAGCGTTGTTTGGATCCACCTGTCCTGGCCCGCGGTTCATCGAATCCAACAACTGCCGAAGCTCTGTCTCTCGCTCCGGAATGATCGGTGCGAGCACCATGAAGTTCGACTGAGGAGTCATAGGCTTCTACACCTCACGTCATAAATGGCACTGTCATGTTGAGCGGAGCGAAACATCTCTGGCTATTTCCGTTGTTGCATCGATCTACATTGATCTGAGATTCTTCGCTTCGCTCAGAATGACATTCCGAAAATGGCTGCTACTCGAACACCTCATCACCTGTGGGCTCGTAATGAGGCACGTCGTTCATGTCATGCCGTAGCTTCGACAACTCGAAATACATCCGACGCCGCGCCCTGCTTTGATTACCCAGTGGACGATGCTCGGCAATCGTGTGCCACGGATTGTAAGAGAGCTTCTTTGCAAATTCCATTTGCGCCGGTGAATCGAACTTCTGCTTCGGCAGTCGCAATGTGGCCACTGAAACGCGAGGCGAAAGTTTCTCCGGCCAGAGCACGCCGTTGTTCTCGATCGGCATCAGGAACGGATCGGTTTGTAATTGCAGTCGAAAATCCAGTTCCACGTCTCCTTCATTCAGCGCTTTGATCATCGCGTCGCGCAGATAATCATCGGGTGGACGCAGAGGCAGCCGCGGGATCGGAGTTTTCTTGTTCGTCTTCGGCCAGACCGAATATTGCATCGCCAGGCCTTCGCCTAACAAATATGGGACACAGCTAAAGTACGACGCCTCAAACGGGCTGCTCTGCGTTTTGACCCACAGCCCCTGCATAATCATGTCCGCGATGTGGGGTTGCTCGAAATTAACGAAGTGAAAAATCTGCGCATTTTTCACGCTCCACTTTTGCAGGTGCGCATTCGATTTTATGTCTTGTGTCACAAACGTCGGCGTGGAAACGCCGAACATGTCGAGCGTGAATTGCTCTTCATCCATCAACTTCGGCCCGGGAACGCCCATCAGCTTGATGCTGATGCTCATGAAGCCTACGTCGTCGATGTCCGGCGTGATGTAAGGACCGGGCCCGGAAAAGCGCACCCAGCAACGGAACGTTTGTGGTTTGACATAAATGCCGTGCCGAAATTGCGGCGGAAGATTGTCATGAACGATGAATTCGCCTCGCACAATGCCTTGAGTTTTGGTGTTGCCGCCTCGCTCGAACCCGCCCGGTTTCCAGAGTCCTCGCATCTGCGTAGTAAAGCTCTCAATGACGGAGTTAAGATATTCCTCTTCGCCAGGCAGCGGCTTTTCCTCGGCTATTTTCAAGCCTTCGTCTTTGCGCTGCTTGTTCATCAACGCGGTCACCAGCCGCGCGATTGGATCGCGAAGGGCGGCGTCGAAGGCCGGCCGCAGCCACGGATCGATTCGGCGTTCCATCTGGAGAAGGAACATCGTAGTGTCGCTCACCCAGTTCAGAAATTGCGAACCCGTGTTGGCTCGCGGCATTGGGCGGCTGACGTTCGAATTCACGGCACCTCCGATGGCCGCACGATCTGATTACGTGGAAGCCGGAAACTCCAAAGCGAAATCAATCAATCGCTTTTTTCCCAAATAAACTTTGCCGAGATAAACGTGCGGCCCAACTTCGCGAATCTCGTCGCGGATCCAATGCGCCACGAGTGAAGTCTCGGAATAATCGAGCACGATGCATTCTTTGTTATCCAGCCAGCTGGGTCCTTTATAGACCTTGGCGATGATCGCGTTCAGTCCGAAGGGCAAAATCTTGTTTCGCAAAACGCCTTTGGTCGGATCGAATACTTTCCCCTGCCAGGCAAAATGATTGATGAAGTCCGCCACGTTTTGCGTGTAGGTGGTCCCCGGAGCGACGATTGCCGTTCCCCTGGCTTCGCCGCTTGGAATTTCACCGGTTGGACTCTGAGTGAACAGATCGTCCAGCTGTTGCTGGGACATTTTCAACATTTCGGCAGCTGTGACAGCCATGTTTTCTCCTTTCGTGAGCGTAAATTACGTCTCTTTGAGGTGCTCGCTTGAGGCTTTGGTCGGCCTTTGCAACGATGCTGACAGAATCGCGCCGATAATTCAAGCCTTTTGGCTTTCTGAGGTCAGAACGTTTTCAAAAATTCGATCAATGCGCGTTTATCTAAATCCGGGAGGTCTGTGCCAAAATAGTGACCTTTGTCCTCGATGAAGTCGGGACATTTATTCGCCTCCAGCAATTCGGGAACAGCTTTTGTTAATTCTGCTGTGACCTCATCCGGTGAAAGATTCATGGTGTGGATTTTCACCAGCGCCTTGCCGATCTTCGCCTGCAGCACGACCAGTTGGCCGAGATCCGGCTCGAGATTGCCGATTAAATTAATCGGCACGCCTTTCGGGATCGGGCCAATACTGATGTAACCGTCATTGTCGGCCAGGCGCTGAAGCGGTTTTGGCACAAATTCCTTGCGCAAATGCAGCGTGCATTCGTCTTGTGTTCGCCAGATCGAGTCTTTGTTGAGCCGTTTTTCCGGCCACAGCAATTTTTCGATCGCGTCGTTAAACGTATCCATCCGCCCCGCGATCGAAGGATCGCCAGTAAATTTCCCCAGCGCGTTGTTGTGTAATAGTGGCGCGGAACTCCACACGCTGACCAGCGACGGCACTCGGTAATAACCTGGAGCGACATTTTTTTCTTTCGGTTTGAATTTTATCGGATGCGTCTCATCAAACGGGTTGAAAAATTCGAGCTCGTCCACGGGCGAAAGCTCCTTGTAAGTCAGCGACGAGAAGTTATCCCAGATCTGACCCGCCTTCGCATTGGTCGCGAACGCGCGCGCGGAATTGGTTTTGATTGTGGTTAGTGGATAGCGTTTGTCATTCGACAGGAAATTGTTCTCCAAAAAATCGGGCGCCATCACCGCCGCTCGGAGCCACGCTCTCCCTTCGCCGCTGCGAGGATCGATGTTTGGCGGCGGTTGTTTGCTCGAGTGACATGCCGCGCAGTTTTCGGCGAAAACTTCCTTTCCACGCGTCATCACAGCAGCCTCCGTTGTGATGTAAGCCTGGCCACCGGGCGCATCGGCGAGATGAAACGGTTTTAGCCGGCGGAAAAACGCGGCGACGTTACCGAGACGCTCCTCAGTCGCTTGCCAGAAAACTGAATGCTCGCGCGCATAGGGTATCTCAAAAGGTTTTTGCGGCCAAAGCCCGAGCAGCCGGTCGTGGCGCGTCAACCAATACTCAGAAAACATGCCGATATTGACGTAAACACGAATGGTTGCGCCGGGCACGCCGACGGAATCCGCACCGTCCTTTAGAATGTGCGGCACCGCCATCTCCTCTTTTTCTCCGGGTAACGCAAGTGTTCCGCTGGCCATCTTCTCCGGCACCGCGATGCGCTCCCGCTCAGCAAGCAAAAAGATCGGGTTGATTGCATTTGGGTTGTTAATGTGATCGGTCGCGATGCGTGAAGTATCGGAAGTGCCGCGAGGCTGCGCGAGAAGCATCTCGTAAAAGAAGCCGCCTTTCTCGACGTTGCAGGCGAACACCTTTCCCTCGTTGATGTACTGATTGCCGATCGCTGAGGCCAGATTTTCCCAGCGCGGGTTTTCCGGATCAAGCGGCGGATTACTCGGGTTTGGCGCGATGTGGCAAGAGCCGCACGCAACGCCCACGCGATAAGGCCTAACCAGCTTGTTGTCGTTGTAGTAAGTTGGGTCTTCGTAGAAACGCTTGCCATCCCATTTCTTGCGCGCTGCGTCGTTGAATTCCGGATTGGGAAAAAGACGAAAACCGAGCACGCCGGAAGGTTTGCCGTAAACGGTTTCGTCGATGCCTTTTGGCTCCGGTTCCAGATGTTCATCGAGCCACAAACCGAATTCATCGGCCTTGCTCGGCGCGCGAAAGCCGGGCTCGTTTACCAGACCGAGCACTTTGAAACGTTCGCTGCGCGGATATTTCCGGTTATCGAGCATCTTCAAAAGATCGATGAGACCGTAGCTATCCTGTGCGGCGCGATTCCAAAACCGCTGGTTGCCCGCGC
>JBKPBJ010000189.1:0-4472 GCA_046726875.1 Verrucomicrobiota bacterium | reverse complement strand
CGACAAGCCGTTATGGATTAAGTTTCGTTTCATTTTGGTTTATTGTTCTTATCTGGTTTTGCGTGTGTGGAGGGATTGTTGAATTAAATGGTGACTCATGAAAACTAAGCAATCTTGCACCTCTAAAACCGCCGGGGCCCTAATCCCATTCCCATCGGCCCCCAGCCCATGCCCCACCCGCCCCATGCACCCCAGTTCATGGCTGCGTCCTGGTACATTTCAGCGGTCTCGAGATTCTCGTTCGCAATGTTATTTGCGGCACGGAGTTGTTGGTACGCCTGATACTCCTTCGGTCCACCGACATAGGCCTGGTTATGAGCCGCGTCCGGGAAAATGTAGTAGGTTCTCCCCTTTCTGTTGACCATGGCCACATGGCCCGGCGGAAGCTGTTGGAGCTTTTGTTGCTGCGCAGCCGTCTTGGGGGTGATCACCTTAAAGCCGGAGGCCACAAGCATGCTCTCTTTGTTCTGGGTGCTGCTTGTTGTGGTGCAACCGGCCGTCAACGCTAACAGAGCGACGACGCTGATCATTTTGAATGACGTTCGTATCTGTTTCATTTTTGCTTCCTCCTTGCTTTGGTTTGATTTGGTTTCAACGATCATTCGGATACAAGGCTTTTTTAATTCGTTCCTCTTTTGTTTCACGTTTGTCACTCTCTGGTCACACGATTGTCACTTAGCGAAACGCTGACGCGCTCGAACGGGCGAATCTGATCGTAGCCGCCCAAGGCTGACGAGGGTAACTCTGATGCTTCGATTTTCATTCGTCGCACTTCCTTTTCGTGGACTCGCGCGATGCTCATCTACCCGCCGCACGGCATACGTCCTAATAAACAACCGTCAAAATGCGCAGTTCGGCCTTCAGAGGATATAAGACCTTAGTCCTACGACCTTAGACGGAGTCCGCGAATGAATGGAGCACAGGCATCTTGCCTGTGTGGCAACCGGGCGTCTCGCCTGGTTGAGAATTCTTATCGGCAGGCAGGATGCCCGCCGGCCCCACAGCCAGGATGGCTGTGCTCCTCAAGATTCAGATCCGAGGCAGCGTCAGCAATTGCCAAATCGGCAGGCAGAGTAATAGCCAGGCAAGAATCATAAAGGCGACGCGTGCGGCTTTGAAACGGAAGCGTTGTCCGATGGCTGTAATTAAAAGCACAGTCGCCAACAGAACCGTAATGCGTACATACTGGTCTCCCGTCTCGCCCGATTTTGTACCCCGGTCAGCCATCTCCGCAGCTTGTTTCGTCAAACCCAGGAACTGCTCGTGCTTGGCGTTGTGATAGTCGGCCATGAAGATCGGACCAGGAGGCGCCTGCGCGTTATTGAAAGGATCTGTCTTCAGCCAGGCCGCAAATGCAGGCCGGTACTCATCGCGAAAGCGCCGCTCGAAGAACTCCGCCTCCTTCTCCTTCCCATCGAGCCTGGCGGCAAGCCAAACGTTGAACGTGTCGCTGTCGTAGATTCGCTCCTGGCCTGCCAGCGTGGCAAGGCCTTCCGCAGTCACTCGAAGCCGGTTCGCCTTGGCGTATAGCTCTGCGCGCTTTCCAGCCCACTGTGCCGCTTGATATCCGCTCCACGCGGTGGCTACGGCCACCAGAGCGAGGATCAGTGCCTCGATGATTTCGATCACTTCCAAACGGGACTGAGTTGTATCACCGCTCTCGCGCACTTGGTTTAGTTTTCTAATTACATAGCCTAGCGGTCCAACCGACTCTAGCATGGCCAAACTTTCTGTGTCGAAATTACAACTGACGCGGCCCTGTTGAAAAGCCAAACCAGCGCCGCCGCCGCGGATCGGTAGTGTTGGTCAATTGTCAGTTCGGATGGGTGCCGGTTGTTGGACCGTGCCGGGGCGAATGGTCGCCTCTCCCTTGCGAAGGGAGAGGGGGAGGGTGAGGAATCGCTCAGGGCAGTTGGCGCGTGCGGGTGTTACAACCCCTCACCTCAATCCTCTCCCCTTATCCAAGGGGAGAGGCGGGGCGTTGCAGGCGGGGTTGGTTCCCATGCCGTTCCTACGGAGCGTGGATTGATTTTGGCCCAAACCCTATAAACATGTCGCGTCTAACGGCGCTTTGCATGGGCTTTTCACCAACGCGAGCTATTGATCCACGTGCAGCGCCATCACGGGATGAATTTCCCAAACTGAGTATTTCTTCGTTTTAGATCGCCGGTTTGATTGATCCGCAGGCGCGTGATCAACATCGAAAAAGGCCTGGCCTGTGACCGTGATTATATGCGACTCGCGCATTTCGAGCCTTTGGGAGTCCTTGAAACTGAAAGGAAAGCTCTGCCTCGTCCAACCGAAAACAGTCTGTCGAAGCTCACACCAACTGGGGCCGACGGGAATTTCGGCACCAACACTTCCCGCTTTCTTGCCTTCGGCGTCTTTGAGCACAAGCGTAATGTCACCATCGTTTTCGACTTTTACGCCAACGAGGCGGCCCGTGAGGTTATACCATTTTTGTTCAGCTGCGATTCTTGTATCCGTCTCGGGCGTCAAAGGCACATCGGGCCCTGGCCCTTTCCACTCGTAAATCTGCGATGGTGTAACTGATTGAATAGTCGACTTGTCCAAAGGCACAGGCGACGGATCCGTTTTGACCGACCAGCGACTACCGCTCTTTTGGCCCTGACACTCGCAAGGAGACACGAAAGTCACTGTACCCGCTGTCACAGATTTTGCGAACGTCGAGCCAATAACAAAGGTCGCCAGCAGAGCGGGGAATAAGGCGCCGTTCACAGCAGTGAGTGGACCAAACGCGCTTACACTACATCAACTGCGATCTTGGAAACCTGGTTCTTACGCAGCTTGGACCTCACTTCGTGCTCCAAACGCGTTGGGTCCACTCCAATTGGGAGGTACAGGAGAAATACCATGCGTCCTTTGTCCTCGTAAAGTGAGGAGCTTTGCAGTTTGCACTTATGTGAAATAAGCAGGGACTGCACAGCATCGAAGACGGGCCTTGGATCTTCGGTCTGGTCGAGTCGAATTCTTACCTCGCAGCTTGAGTGCGAATCCAGCCAGAACATCAGTAGCCAGCTAAAGCCGGTCACGAATACCGCCATGGCCCATGATCCCATGCCGCAGGCGAGTCCGACCACCACGACCATGATCGCTTTGCCGGTGAGCTTTGGGTTGTCGAGCAGAGTCCTAAATCGCAACAGCGCACCTATGCCGAAGATGACAAACGCGAGCGTTTGGCTGGTCCCGCTTAGTTCAGCGACGACGGCCCCGACGACGCCGAGGAGTATGAGTGCCTTGCGTTCCTCGAAATCCCTCAGTGGATCCCGGAGTGACGCGCGACGCGGGTGCCATGCGATTGCGAACGAACAGCCAACTGCCAGGGTAAGACTGAGGAAGAGCCGGAGGATAAATGAAGGATGCGCGAACTGCTCCAGACTTTTCTCGATCGACAACCATGAATTCCCCTTGGGATCAATCCCGCCAGTGGCTCCCGCCTTGGCCATTTCTTCGGCGGGATTAGCGCCGAATGCTGCTGAAGACAGGAAGCCGAGAAAAGCGATGACGATTAAGATACTGGCGATATACAGCGCTCGGCCAAGGTGAAGATTAGAGCAACAATGAAGTGCTAGCTTCACGCGAGTGGAATTAACCGGTATTTTCTGCTTTTGCGTTCGGCGTTCGCGGAGAATTATGTTCGACAAGTTCATTTTCGCTGGAGTCATCGTTTCTCGTTACCGTAGACTGGCGCCAACTTCGCGGCAGCGCACGGCTCTCGCAGCACGCTACTGCGAGATTCCCATCTCCGACAAGATAAACTTTCTTACTTAGTGCCCTCTTACCAACCGCATATTCCCGCCCGACCATGCTGCGGTATAAACGTAGGTCTGCCCAGCTTGTACGTTGACGGTCTTTCGCCCCGGCCCAGAACCGGTTCGATTGGGATCAGCGCGGACTGCGAGGCGGTGCTGGCCTGCCGGTAAATAGCCACTGTAATTTCGGCCCTCGGTAAAACTTCCCACGTCCTTGCCATCAACAGACACAACAAGGGC
Organism: Verrucomicrobiota bacterium; assembly: GCA_046726875.1. Lineage (GTDB taxonomy): Bacteria > Verrucomicrobiota > Verrucomicrobiia > Chthoniobacterales > UBA10450 > Udaeobacter. The sequence goes on along the minus strand of JBKPBJ010000189.1, from coordinate 459 downwards.
CAGATCCTCCCCAAAATTCGCGACGCGGTAAATGAGCACGTGACCTGAATTCGGTGGCGCTGCGGCCGCAGCGCCAGTGCCGGTTGTTTCGCAGCTAACCAAGGCAATCCCGGCGCAGGCCAGAGCGAGGATGCAGATAATTGGGTAATATTTTTTCATGCGTTAAACTCCTTTCGTTCTTTCAGACGCCGATGATGCCCACCGCTCATTCCGGAGTCAATAAGACTTTAGGGCAATATTACCCTCGAAGCGCGTTGCCTTTCGTTTCAGCCTCGATTATTGCCTTATTTTCCGAGCTGGCGCAAAGCGTTCATCATTGGCTCGCTGGAAATGCGGATCACGCCGCCAAAGGGCTGGTCCAGCTCAAGGATCAGGAAAATGGCGCCAGAGACGGCGAGAGCCGAAACCATCAAAGCGAGGATGGCGGTAGCATTGGGCGGCGCGAGCACACTGAAGCCA
>JBKPBJ010000188.1:0-2598 GCA_046726875.1 Verrucomicrobiota bacterium | reverse complement strand
GATCGCGCGGCAAAATCGCTGCATCCAGACTCGACGATTCATCGGATCACTGGATACACTCATCGGTTGCGGGGGCCCATGGAATAAATTAGGCGGAACTGAGCTGAGCATGGGGGAAACATCTACAGCGCAGCAAATGCTGGATCAGGAAATGATCGCGCGGATAGGCCGCCAGGATCAAAGCGCCTTCAGCGCTCTTTACGATCGGTTGAGCGGTCCGCTCTATTCTTTGGCGATGAAAATGCTCGGAGACCCTGTAGAGGCGCAGGACGCGCTGCAGGATGTGTTCCTCCAAATATGGTCACGTGCCGCAAGTTATGACCCAGAACAGAGCAGCGTCTTCAGCTGGACCGTGCTGCTGACTCGAAGCCGAGCCATCGATCGATTGCGGGCGCGCGGCCGGCGTTCACGAGTCGTAGTCGCCTGTACTGAAGATACACTCACCGGCGCGACGGATGCATCCACCGTCCAGAGCGCTGCGGATACCGTTGAGAAGAATGATGAGGCAGCGCGTGTGCGATATGTATTGAATAATTTGCCATCTGAACAACGCGAGACGATCGAATTGGCTTTTTTTGAGCACCTCAGCCATCACGAAATTGCGGCGCGGCTCGGGCAACCGCTGGGCACGGTTAAAGCCCGAATCCGTAGGGGACTGCTTAAATTAAGAGAGCGACTTAACACCTTATGATTTCGGAGGAACAACAGGATCAGGCAGCACTCTACGCGCTTGGGCTGCTAGGTGCGGATGAGGATGCTGTGTTCGAATCCGAGTTGAGAGCGAACGCTGAATTGCGCGATCTCGTCCGCGAACTGCGCGAGGCGGCCGGCGGTCTCGCCCTAACCGCTCCGTCGCTGCTGCCGCCTACATCGTTAAAGCAACGCGTCATGGGTGAGATAGCGATGGAGACTAAACGGGTCGTTCCAATGCCGAAGCGACCCGCTTCGTTTGGCTGGATACCATGGGCCATCGCCGCCGCATTAGCGGTGTTTTGCGGTCTGCTCGCTCTCGATCGCGTACGGCTGGAGCGCCAGCTTGCCGATATACGTGCGGCCGATCCGTTGATGCAGACGGCGTTTTTTACTCTTGCACCGTCTGCGCCTGCTCCAGCGGATGCTAAGGCGACCGTGGCATGGCAACCCGGACGTCAAAGCGGTGTGATTCGCATCAGCAATCTTCCTGCCCCGCAACCGGGGAAGGATTATCAGTTGTGGGCGGTCGATGCCGAGCACAAGGATCCAATCAGCGCGGGTGTTGTGCGGGTAGATCAGAACGGTGTTGCGCAAATTCGCTTCAAGCCGGTTGAGAAAGCGGAACATGTAAAAGCTTTTGCGATCAGCCTGGAACGCGAAGGTGGTGTCCCCAAAAAGGAGGGACCCATTTTGCTCGTCGGTACTACCTGACATGGTTCGTACTCTTTTTCGCCTAACGACTGATCCTGTCGCTGGCGAAAGTCGGGAGGAAAGCATCCAAACGAATGACCGCGGCGTATTACCGGTCATTTGAAACTACGAATCTTTATTTTCATACTGGGCATGTTTTCCTCTGGATTACTCTTCGCGGAGGAAAACGGTGCATTCTCCTCGCGGACGTCCACGACCGCAGAGGGTGGTTTCAATCTCGGTTACGGCAACGATCAGATGGTCGACCACGCTATCGACCAACGCATTATTGACCGACTCGGGTTGTTCGATGCCTCCGACAGTGGCCAGTCCACTCGTTACAGCGTAGAACTTGACCTTGAGAATGAAGACAGCGACTGGAGTTTCGAAGTCACTGTCACGGTCGAATTTTGATTCGAACAGCCGATAGGACGGCCAAGCCTGAAGCGAGCGGTTGTCAGCAATTTGTACGAGCAATTTCTGCCGCTATCGAAAATTTTTCGTCGTGACTGCATCCAGTCGCTGCGTTGCGGCGTAATGCTCGCCGAACGCAAAAATGGAAACTCGCAAACAACTTGTCGGGAGAGCTGCTGGGAAATGCCGCGGAAAAGTTTGGATCACCGTCTTAGCGCTGCTTCTGGCCGCTGCTTCTCTGCTTGCCTTCTTCCTTTCACAAAAAAGCAAGGACGAACCGAATAAGGCGCCAGCGACTGCAGGAAGTTTCGATAATCCGCTAGGCCCGGTGCTAACGCCGCAGACTGGCAAAAGTCACACCGACAAAGAAATTTCCCAACTCCAGCACCGGGTTCGTGAGGGCAGAAATGTTGAACTCTGGCTCGACCGACTAGGCTGGGCATTTGTCGCGAAGGCGCGCGAAAGTTTCGACCCAGGTTTTTACAAACTGGCCGAACAATGCGCGCTGTGCATCGAAAAGCGCAACCCGCAAAGCCAGGAAGCGATGCTGTTACGTGCGCACGTGCTGCAGAATCTTCATCGCTTTAAAGAATCCGAAGCCCTTGCGCGGCTTCTCGTGGAGCAGCGAGGACTCAGCTTTGATTACGGACTTCTGGGGGATGCGTTGATGGAGCAGGGAAAGCTGGGCGACGCAGTCGAGGCCTATCAGCAGATGATGAATTTGAAGCCTGATCTTCGCGCATACGCCCGGGCGGCGCACATGCGCTGGCTCAAAGGCGATCTGGAGGGAGCGATCGAGGC
>JBKPBJ010000187.1:0-11177 GCA_046726875.1 Verrucomicrobiota bacterium | reverse complement strand
ATCGATTGAGACGCCTTTGTATGGCTCGCCTCCATCCGCGCCGCCGGTGAAGCTATAGAGCACCGTGTGTTCCCATCCGTTAGGCGTGGGGCTGAGTTGGAAAACTGTGCCGCCACCAAACTCTCCTCCAAGCACTGTCGTGCCGTAAATGTTCCCGGCGCTGTCCATCTCTAAATCGGTGTCGGCGTATTCGCCTTCCTCCTCTTCGAAGCTAAAGATCACGTCGGTGGTCGTTGCGGTAGCGGTAGCCAGCGATAATGCGATCACCAAAACTGGAATTGCGTGTTTGATGCGAATCAGTGGATTCATTGTTTTTCCTTCCTTCCCCCGCTTGAGTTGATTTTTGAAACCGCGGGTCCGCAAGAGGCAAAGAACCTGACGGCCGACAAATCCTCCGCCTGATTCAGATCCGTGTAGCGACGCCGAGTTTGAAAAAATCTCACCTGCTAGTCAAGCGCAATCGCCAGCAGCACGAACCGCCGGTAGTGTTGGTCAATTGTCAGTTGGTAGGTGGGGCGCATGAAGGCCAACCTGGGTTTACTTTGGTTTTGCTTAAATCGGTTTTGCTCCACCAGTGGATCCAATCAGCAGGATGGGTTTGGAGCCAGAGCAGTTGAGCGAGATGCTCGGCGCCGTTGCGACTCCAACTGCGCCCCTGGCGCTTAAAGCGACGGCCGATCCGCACTTCGATATTCTTTTCAATCACTCCGCTGCCACTTCGCACCGGGGCCAGTTTGCGTCCAAAGGAGCGACGCAGTGAAATGGGGATTAGATGCCAGTTATCAATCCCATCACGGTTGCCCAGGATGTAGCCAAAGAGGGCGTTAAATTCCAGCGGGCGACACTTGCGATAGGGACTGGTGCCCAGCGCTTCCAACACCGCTTCGCTATCAGCATGGTTGTTTCGGCCTGCCGCTTTAGGCTTGCGGTCAGGGCCTTCTTTTGTGCACGATCGGGCAGCCTGAGCCCAGCTTTAATTCAGATCGTACACTTCCACGAGAGCAATGATCGCCGATTCGCTTGCCTCAGTCGGCGCAGTGGGTTTGCCAGTACACAGCAGCGCCACTTCGCACAGAGCAATTAGGCCTTTGCGCGGCGTTTCCCTTCCGATAGGCTTCGAGCAACATGGAATCGCTTTATCTCATTGGCATCGCGGTATTGGCGCTGTTTGCGTTCGTGCTCGCGATTGTTCTTTTCAATTTCTTCGGTCTCTGGCTGCGCGCACGGATTGCAAATGCGCCAGTGAGCCTGGGCAAAATGATTGGGATGCGGCTACGCAAAGTGCCGGTTGGTCTAATTGTCGATAATCGAATTACGGCAGTGAAAGCCGGGCTCGACGTTCGCAGCGACCCGCTCGAAGCGCATTATCTGGCAGGTGGCGATGTGAACCACGTGGTTCTTGCCTTGATTGCCGCTGATAAAGCGGGCATTACGCTCGACTTCAATCGCGCATGCGCCATCGACCTGGCCACCAAGGGGACGGGCAAGACCGTGCTTGAAGCGGTGCGCACGAGCATTAACCCCAAAGTCATTGACGCGCCGAACCCCACGATGGGTCGCTCGACGATCGACGGTGTGGCGCAGGATGGTATCGGCGTGAAAGTGAAGGCGCGAGTGACCGTGCGCTCGCACCTCGATCGATTCGTCGGTGGCGCAACCGAGGAGACGATCATTGCGCGCGTGGGCGAAGGCATTGTGAGTGCGATTGGGTCGGCGCATTCCTATAAGGAAGTGCTGGAAAATCCCGATCGCATTTCGAAGACGGTTCTTGCCAAGGGCCTCGACAGCAATACGGCGTTCGAGATTCTCTCCATCGACATCGCCGACGTGGACGTGGGCGATAACATCGGCGCAAAATTGCAGACCGAACAAGCCGAGGCAGACAAGCGCGTCGCGCAAGCGAAGGCCGAGGTGCGCAGAGCAGCAGCGGTTGCCGTCGAGCAGGAGATGCGCGCGAAAACGCAGGAAATGCGCGCCAAGGTAGTCGAGGCGGAAGCGCAAGTGCCAATGGCTATGGCTGAGGCATTTCGTGCCGGCCATCTTGGCATCATGGATTATTACCGGATGAAAAATGTGCAGGCCGACACTTCCATGCGGGAGTCGATTGCTGGTGGAGAAAAACCGCGGGGTGATGGAGGCTGATGAGTGATCGGTGATCGGTGATCGGTGATCGGTGAGACGGTTGACCGGCTTAACGTTGTAACGATGTAACAAGTCGATACCGGATGATTGCCTTTAGCCTAGATAATCTACTTTTTCTTCTTCTGATTGCGGTCGCAGCTTTATTTCAGCTGCTGTCGAAGGCAGTGAGCAAAGCGAGCAAAAGCGAATCAGACGAAACGTCGGCATCACCAAGACCCCAAACACCTCGACCAATTCAACGGGCGCCGCGGGAATCGGACGCAGATCGGATTCGTAAATTCCTCGAAGCGCTGGGTCAGCCCGCAAGTTCAACTCCGCCTCCGCCGGTTCTGCCTCGTACCGATATTCCGCCTCGACGGCTGGCGCCTGTGCAACCGCCTCCCGTAATCCCAGGCACATGGCGATTACCTCGGGAACAACGACAGAAACCCGACGTCACTCAAAGAGAAAGCCGTCCAGCTGAACAGCCAAGACATGCGGAGCAAACCGTTTCACCACCTGTCCCAGCTCACGTTGCGCCGGTCTTTGAAGTTCATGAAGACTTACCGGTTGAGCTGCAGCAGCGGCCCATTGAAGCGGCTTTGAAACCTTACGCGGCGGCCACTCGGCCGATTTCTAAACGAGTAGAATTCAAGACAGATATTGCCAGCTTGCTCGCATCAAAGTCAGGTCTGCGCGAAGCAGTCATTCTGCGCGAAATCTTCGGCCCACCGCGTGGTTTGCAAGAGGTAGACGGGACGCTTTAATCGACGCCCTGTGGGCGACGCGCGACTTTTTGCTTCTGCTGGTCCGCGAGGCCTGAACTGAAAATCTCCTGTTGCTGCGCCACGGTTACTTGCAACTTCTGCACCTTCCAAGGTGCTCACGTGCGCTCCTGCATCTTTCCTCATAACCTCGCACCGGATTTCCCGCATTACATCAGTGGAAAGGAATTTTAAAAATGAAAATCTTTATCGTTTATGATTTGGATTCACAAATGCCCGTTGCTGTTGGCGAACAAGTAAGCGCGGAAACTGCGCGATATTGTGCAAGCATGGTGACTGGAATTTTCTAGGCGAACCTTTTGGCAGAAGAAATTGATCTGGAACAACAAATTACCTACTGAACCAGAGTTTCCGATGTGGGTAACTAGCGATCGAGTTCGAGTCTTGCCGGTGACATGTAGGCGGGCGATCGGCTTCTTGATACGCGTCCCGATTCATTTTGATTATCCAGGGCTCAATGCGGGCCTCTCGTTGCGGAAAACCACTCTCGTGGTCAGCAGGATTTCTCACTGCCATGAAGCGTGAGATGAGAACGTTCACGATTGCACTTTGTCTTTGCACCACGGCAGCAACTGAATCGCTGTCAGTTGCGCTTTATATGCGAACGTTGAGGCAAATCACGGCAAAGGCCGATGGGCAGTTAAGAACGTCCGCCGGATATGTGCTGTGGCCGTCGCGCTCCAGACGACGCGGGGCATCGGTATGCGAGTGCCGCCGATTGCGTCGGTTCGCGCAATGAAGCGGCTACAGGTCGGAAACCCTTGAGCTTCGCTTTTGATTTCGTACCTTCAGACTTCTCCGCGCCGGCGTGGCGGAATTGGCAGACGCGCTGGACTCAAAATCCAGTGGCCGCAAGGCCGTGTGGGTTCGAGCCCCTCCGCCGGCAGTTAATTTTCAATTCGATGGTTCGATGTTCGACGTCAGGCGTTCGACGTTTGCTAGAATAAATCCAGACATACGTCGCGCCTTCGCGCAAAGCTACGGCACGGCTTACGTATCGGCGTCTTGCGGCTGCGCGTTTTTGCCGGGTTTGGGTTTCGCTAGAACCGTCTCAGCGACTTCCTTCAACTTAAGCACTGCCTGCTCGGAAAACATTCCGACCATCGCCGCAAGTGCGGCAAACCCGAATGGGCTTGTTTGCTTAAATCCGGCTTGAGGCGAAAAAAATCCACCGCGGATCACGATGTAAAACACAACGGCGAGCGCGGTGCCAGCAAATGGCTGCATCACATATTTAGCGATCCAGCTGCGCACCAAGTCTCTGTTACCGATGTACCAATAGAGCGACCGGATCTCATGAACAAGAGTTCCCAGAGTTCCGGCGAGGCTTACAATTAGCAAGAGCCGCACCTCATCGTAGATGTTAAACGTCCAAACGAAGACTGTTATTGAAGATGGGACATTTTCGTTTGATTCACCAGCTGGAATCGGCGTAGGCCACAGAACTACCAAACCGTACAAGCACAGTGCCACCATCAGAATGAGGAATGTAGCAAGTGCAAACATTCCAACCGGTCCGACGTATTTTGCGCCAGCGTCGGTGTGGCGGTTAGGTAACTCCGATGCAATCTGTGGTGCTGACATCTTCAAGGATAGGGTCGCTGGGTAATGACAGGCGTATCAATTTCTTGAGATGAAGGCAACACGAAATTCACCGTTCATCTGGGCAAAAACGCTTCCAGACGGCTTCATAGGAATCGCCAGCTTTGTTTTTCGGATATCTCTTTTTCACAGTTTCCAGTGTAAGCAATGAGCCCTCGCCAGTGGTGTCGAGCGCGCTCACTGCGCCGGCGATGTCTGCCAACCATGGAGGCACAGATTTTTCTTGAAACTCCATCGGTGGCGGCTTTTCCGTCCGATATAACGGGCTAACGTCAATGAGGCGCATCCTGTCGAACACATTCCATATTCCTCCGGACAAAATCAGCAATCGTTGACCATCCAAACTGAACTGTGCAACCCCGATTGAACCGCCGAAGACTGCGGGCTCGGCCGGCTCTCCCATTCTCGCACCCCTCGCGACTTCCACTCGACCGTACAGCGATTTCGCCACGAGACGCGTGGCGAAGTCGCCCGGTCCAAAGACTATGCGCATAAACTGATCACGAAATGTTGGCGGAGGCAGGGGTGTGACATTTCCATTATAGGGATTCAGGATTCGGATGCCGCTCCAACTCGTTAGGGTAAGTTGGTCGTTGCGGGGACCGAAGGCGACGCCATTTGGTTGGAAACCCTCGGATAATCGAATCGAATCCTCTCCGTTCATAAGTTTGGGTATTACCTCAAGATCATCCGCGCCGATAAAACTGACCGTTCGCAATGCCGGGTCTGCGGAGTCCACAGACACTACCGCGATGCCGTTGCGATTTTCGTATCCGGGCATCGGCGGGGCTGGACGTTCCGGCGTGGGCCGCACACTAAAGGCAAGGGCAACAACTTTCATCTCGGTAAGTTTCGTCGAGCAATCGGCGACTTCTTGGAAGGTGTTTCCCTCCAGCTCAAAAAAATTACATTTGGTGTCGCTCGTGCCGCGGGCACTGATAAGGACAACCCGGTCTGATTCGGGAGCCCAATTAAAGCTTGTGCGGGCACCTCGAAGCCGATTAATTTTCAAGGCCGCCGCAGACTCGTATGTTCGTTTCTGCGCCGACCAGCGCCAGATCTGCAATTCGCACGGCTCGGGGCCGCTGCCAGGATTACCTGCTCCTGCGCCCTGCGGAGCGACGCCTTGCTCAGCAGGGCCCGCATTTGCAGCCGAAGCGAGGCCCGGCGGGACAATGAACAGCCATTGTCCGTCGGGGCTGAACGAGGCGAAGGCAGGTTGCACGATCTGCCGCTCGCTCGGTTGTGGCTTTTCAAATAAAGACAGCGCGGGTGATAGTTTTTGGCCATTCCAGAACAGCAACTGACCGTCGCCTGCCGCAGCGAAAACCTCGTTGTTGTTTCCTTCCGGAGCAAAAGTCGCTGCCATTAATGTGTCTCGCCGATAGCGCGCCTCCGGAGCGGCAGGCGGACACCAAACGCGCTGTAACAATAACTTTGCAGCCATCTCTGCTGCTTGCGTATCTTGGGGATTCAAATTCAGAGCAACCGCGAGGTTCCGGAGCGCTGTGACACCTCTTGTCGGGTCGTCCTTGTTAGCCAAAATCGTCTTTATGTTTTCTCTGAGCCTCTGAGCCTTCTCGACTTGTGCCTGGCGCTGTCTCTCCAGCTCTCCGGCAGTTTGTTTCCAAAGCTTCCGCTTCTCGTTTATCAGGAAGCCCAGAGCTGCGACAACGAGAAGAATAATTACGCCCAAAACCAGGACGATGATCCCGAAAACCCGTTGCCGCCGAAGAAGCTTTACTACCTGTTCCTGTTGCTGAGCGCGCTGTCGTGCTTCCTCTAATTCCTCGGCCTGGCGCCTTTTGGTTTCCTCCAGTTTGTTCCTGCTGCGCCTAACAAGCTGACGCGCCTCTGGACTGGCGCCGAGAATCTTCGCCTCTGGTGAATTCAAATACTCCTCTGCTTCACGCAGCTCCACTTCATCCAGAAATTCATCAGACTCGCGCTTAACGTATTGTTCCAACTTCGCGCGAATCCGCTCCGCGTCCCGGTATCGCGCAAGCCATTTATGGTTCGACTTCTGTATTGGTTCGATGAAGCGATCGTGGGTCAGCTCGTGAGTTATTGTACCGGAACGGTCCTCGCGGCGTATAACATGAGCTTCCTCCAGCTCCCTTAATGCGAGGCCAGGTATTCTCCAGGGAGCTCCAGGGGCACCTCGAAAAGCAAGTCCACGTGTTCCGGTAGGAGTTATCAGAGCCGTTCCAAACCAACGCCGCAATTCACCTTCTCCGATTCTCCCTTCACTGGCAGCGGCAGCTCTCTCAACCGAACGATCGTAATAGCACGCCAAAGCATTATCCACGTCGCCGAAGCGTTCAATGTACTCGGCCGTTATCACGCGCGATCCATCGCCGCTGGGGTTCGGTCCATTCTTCCATTCCGCAGGCAAATTTTCCCAGAGCGATTGGCAGACCACCTGAAGCTGAACCGGTTCGACGAACTCACCGCGGGTTTCACGAAATTTGTCCCCTTCGGCGACGCGAATCTCTGAAAGCTCCTGCATCAATTCGTCGGCTGCCTTCGGATCGAAGGAAAGGCCCCAGCTTTGGAAAGGTTTCACCACCGCGGAGCGGGCCGCGTTGCCGCGCAGCCGCTCCACGTGCATGCGCGGCCGCAATTTTTCCGGAAGCAGCTCGGCGAATGGCTCCAGCTGCGCGATGTACTCCTCACGCATTACGAAAACCACCTTCATTGTTGGCAGGTCGTGAAAAGCCTGCACAAGCTGATCGAAGAATGGCCGGCGTTCCTGCCACCGATGCGCATTACTTGTAAAAAATTCTTCGAACTGATCGAAGATCACGATCAGCGGTGGAGAACCTTCCTCGCCGGCTTCCGAAGAAGTGACAACCAATCTGAGAAAGTCGCTCAGCGTGGTCTTCGCATGATCTTTGCTTGTTTGGCCGCTCGGCAGCGTTGCTGCCCAATATTGAAGAGCATGATAAACAAATATGTTTTGCACGCTCTCCGGTGGGACGTCATTTGGCAGTAAGCCATGGACCCGAGCCGACCGCAAAACCTGGTACTGCTGTTCCTCGAGACGATTAATGACACCTGCCCTCAGCAACGAACTCTTGCCGGCTCCCGATTGCGCGTATACGAGAACGGCCCGGTGCGCGATGATCAATGAAAGAAGCTCCTCGGTCTCGCGCGTGCGACCGAAAAACCGATCGCTGTCCTCCTTTTCAAAAGGCCGCGGGCCGACAAAAGGCGAATCGCTCATCCCCGGCTGAAAGCTTCCCAGCGCCCCCGCAGTTCCTCGCAAAACTCCTGACAAGTGCCCCAATAAACTTTTACCTGTGCGGTACCGAAATAGGAATCGAGGTACTTCACCGCCTTAGCCGCTTTCTCCGCCTGGTCGCCCGGCTTGTCAGAAGGCTCCAACTGTACCGCGATGTGGGTATTACCGCTGTCGCGCAGCTTATTCGCGAAAAGGCGGAAGAGCACCAGGAAATCCCAGTCCGATAATGTGTAGCCGAGGAAGAGCAGCGCACCTCCCAGCGCACGGTCCACCCGGTGCGCGAGTGATTTGTAATCGCGCGAAATGTTGATCAGAAATTCGAAATAATCGTCCTCCGTCACAACGGCTGATTCCGCCCAGGGCGTGCAACCGTGAAAGTGATACACAAGTGGATTCGCTACCGAGTAGGCGAACTCCGGGTCAAAACTCGGCGCGTTCTCAGGGATATGGCGGTTCCAACGGCAGATTGCAAGGCGCGCATCTCGTTTCTTGTATTCCGTCAGTGCCCGATACATCCAATCATCGAAATTACTTGTGAGATACACTGGGAAGGGAAGATCGGCCAAAACTCGGTGCGGTTCGCTAGGCAGCGCTGAGAAGTTCGGCGTGACAATACTATTGTAATGTTCGGCGAACCCCTCCTTGGGGGCCATGATGTCGTCGGTCGCCGCTACGTATTTCGCCACTCGTTCCAGCTTGTTTTGATCATCAAGCGGATAGGCGTAATCAGCCGCGAACTTGAGCGCGATCTGTTCTTTTAACGGATATTTTAGCTTCTCCCATTCTTCGGGATCAGCCCCCGAGGGAGGCGCTGTGCACGCACCGGAACCAATCACCGGTGTGCACTTGTCGTCCCTGATGCGTTTCAACAGCCGCTCCCAAGTCTTGTCGTCCAAGTCGCGGCCTTTCGAGGGCAAAACGTCCTTTGATTCGGCGGCAACGGATTCAGTGCTCATTTTTTGGTTCGTTCGAAAGTTGCCCAGCGCTCATCCAACTGCGATGAAAATTCTCGGGCTGTTCCCCAGAAGATTTTCATATCCAGGGCGCCATAAAATTTTTCGAAATACGCCTGATGCGCTGCGCGGTTTGGATCCGTTTCATCCGGAGGTTTCAGGACCACTATGCTGCTGAATTGTTGCCGCGCGCGCAAAGTCTGAAAGAGGACGCGAAAATTCCAGTCGCCCAGACGATACCCAATGAATAGAAAACTCGTGGCAGCAAACGCCTGTTGCACAACCTCGGGGAGAAGATCTGGTTTGGCGGCTATATTCGCGAGGAACGCCAAGTAATCATCCTCGGTCAAGACCAGCGACTCAGAAACGTCCAGCGCGCCATGCAAATGAAACACGAGCGGATTAGCTGGTGTCGGTTTGTACTCGGGTTCCTTTTCGAAGATCGAGTCCACGTGCTGCAGAATGTCCTGCCAGCGGCAGATCTCACGACGCGCGTCTTTCAATTTCCATTTGAAAGCGCGAACCATGAAGTCGTCGTAATTCGTCGTGATGACAATTGGCAGCGGAAGACCAGCGAGAACGCTGTGTGGTTCACCAGAGTTCCCGAACTGTGGCGGTTGAGTGTACTTTGGCGGACCGGCGGCGCGCAGAATGTCCACGACGTCTTCTTTTGGCGCGTTCGGGTCGGATTGCACGGCGGCATACTGCGCAACACGCACAAGATCTCGATCCGGAAACGGATACCCGTAGCGCTGCGCGAGCTCTTCCGCGACATCGGCCCCAAGAGGGAGCGCGCCATAGCAGGCGCCCGCTCCCAGAAAAGGAGTGCACTTCCCCGACTGAATCCTGCGTAGGAGACGATTCCAGTCCGCTTCTTGAAGTTCGCTCGTCACATCAAACAGACTAACGAAACACGCCGGGTATGGATGATTAGGGATTTTTGCCTAGGATGTCAATACTGCGATTTATGGACGAAAGTCCATCGCAGACGCAGGGAGCATCCAGGTCTCGTTAGGCAACGAGGCGACACGGCAGCTGGAAAGCTGATGGTTCGATCCACGTTGCACGTCGAGCGCCAAAGCCACGCACCGCGCTCGATAACACTTTATGCTTGTGTGGGTGAGCGAGAACCACAATGTTCATTCGTGAACGGGAACGGCCAGCAGGGTGAGAGTGCACCGCGCGAGTTTGTAACCACCCGGTGGAGCGTGATCCTTTCAGCCGCCAACCGGGGGAGCGAAGAGCAAAAGGCGCATGACGCGCTTGCCGAACTTTGCCGGACTTATTGGCGGCCCATTTTTTTGTTCGTCCGCGGACGCGGCTATTCAGTTGAGGATGCGCAGGATCTCACTCAGGATTTTTTCGTAACAATTCTCAAGAAAGAGTGGTTGCAGCACGCCGATCGTAATCGTGGTCGGTTCCGTTCGCTCTTGCTGAGGTCGCTCCAAAATTTTCTCATTAACGCCGCCGAGAAAACTCATGCCAGAAAACGAGGCGGCGGCGTGGAATTTATTTCCTGGGACGATTGGATGGCGGAATCGCCGTCGCAATTATCCATCCCAATTCAAGCACTCGACTCCTTGCCGCCGGAGCGCGTCTTTGATCTTAGTTGGGCCACGACTGTGGTAGAACACGCACTTCAGCACCTGCGCGAAGAATGCGAGAGCAAAGGTAAGCTCTGGCTTTTCCAAGCACTAAATCCACATCTTACAGACGAGCGCGATGAACTATCATATGCTAATCTATCTGCGGAACTGGGAATGGCAGAAACGGCCGTGAAAAAACAACTGCACAACATGCGTCAGCGTTATCGCAGTCTGCTGCGCGATGAAGTCTCGCAAACCGTCGAGAATCCTGCCGACGTGGATGATGAGATCCGTTACCTGTGCGCGTCACTGGCAACAGCAACCGAGTAATTGCGATGACAGACTCAGATCCGCGCTCCGATCCGCTTCCGAGCGCTACCAAAGAGCACGCAGAATGCGAGAAGTGCGGAGCGACCATGCGACTCGACACCGGAATTTGCGTGAGCTGCCTGCTGCGCCAGGGATTGGAAACCGGTGGCGAGGTATCGAAGGCGGTTTATGAAACCGCACTCGACGAGTTGGACGCCCGCGACAAGCCCTGGCAGCTGGGAAACTACGAAATTCTCGAGCAAATCGGTTGCGGCGGCATGGGCGTGATCTATCGCGCCAGGCAACGACATTCCCGGCGCATCGTCGCGGTAAAGCGCGTCCTTAGTTACCGCGCTGATTCACACGGAGCGTTGCAGCGTTTCCGACGAGAAGCACAAGCGGTGGCCAGTCTGGATCACCCGAACATCCTTCCAATTTATGAAGTGAGCGAAAGCGAGGACGGCCTGCCGTTTTTCAGCATGAAACTCGCGGAGAAGGGAAGCTTGCACGAGAACGCGGCTTCTCTTCGCGACGAGCCACGCAAATGTGTGCAACTGATGGCGAAGGTCGCGCGCGC
>JBKPBJ010000186.1:0-5654 GCA_046726875.1 Verrucomicrobiota bacterium | reverse complement strand
GCATACGAGATCAGTATCAATGTCTCGTGGGCTCGGAGATGTGTATAAGAGACAGGTGCTCAGGTATCAGCCAAGATGAATTACATTCGGCAGAATCCGGTAGCCGCTGGTTTGTGCGCGAGAGCGGAAGACTGGCCATGGGTGATTGATCCATTCGCACGCAACGGTGGATCGTCTTGTCCCGGCATTTTTTTTGGGTATTCGCTGACATTTAACCAAAGCGCACGCGAGTCGTAAAGCGTGCAGGAATGCTGGCCGATACGGGTACCGGACTGACAAAATCCAAAAAGAACAACAAAGCGAAGCTCAACCTGACGGTGCGTGATGAGCAACGGAACAAACTGGAACAAATGGCCTCTTTAGAGAATCGTTCCGTCTCCAATCTTATCGAGGTTATGGCCGATGAACGCTGGAAGCGATTGGCCGAGCAGCAGGGCGTTGCGCCTTAATCGTCGCGAACAAGTCGTTTGCGCTTTTGAGGGCTGAAAAGGAGTCAAAAAGCAGGCTTTAGAAGGGGTCATAGACACGCATCGGGGCGACGAAAAGCGTTTCCTAAAAAGAGCGCGAGCGTAATGCGCATCCGCCCGCGCTCCCCTTGTTGAAGGGCCATCCTTCCCCCCGGAAGGCAGCCCGACCCCAAAACCTTAGCAACTCAATTTGCGCCGCAGCACAGCCACTGCCAACAAGGCGGAACCGAGCAGCGGTAAGGTCGAGCCCGCATCGGGAACCGAAACGACCCTGCGGTCTGCTTTAACAGGTCGACCGTCCACCCTGCGGTCTGCTTTAACAGGTTGGGCGAAAGAAAACGCCGTAGCTAAGGCTAAGGGGAGTAAGAGTTTGGATGAGATCATATGGTAATTTACCCTCGTTTGCGCCTTTTATGCGTGGATATGGCGCATGTCACACACTTCTACGGAAACGATGAGACGGAGTTCTCGAAAAGTTGAATTTCGTGAAACCGCGGAGGCCGACCAACATCGGAATTAGGGGCAAATCGTCGCGATCAGCCCCCATTTGCCTTTTTTGAGGGGTTTGAGGGCGAAAAACAGCCCCCTAGAAGGGGTCAGGGACGCACGACGTTGACCTGTACGCGATCAGAAGACGTTGAAGGGGTCCAAGACAGCGAGAAAAGCCTGAAAACATAGCGTTCACTTGAACGTAAACATCGGTGAATTTTGGTGCATGTGTTCTGACTATTAGTTCTGACCTGCACTTTTTCGAGGCGTTTTTTGCCTCGTTTTGCTAGGTAAATCGAAGGGATGCAGCATCGAAATTCAAATCGACATCG
Organism: Verrucomicrobiota bacterium; assembly: GCA_046726875.1. GTDB lineage: Bacteria > Verrucomicrobiota > Verrucomicrobiia > Chthoniobacterales > UBA10450 > Udaeobacter. The sequence goes on along the minus strand of JBKPBJ010000186.1, from coordinate 4,366 downwards.
CGGGTTGATACGGCGTGCCCTTGCGCCGCGTGCTCCGTTCCGCGGAGCGTTTCAAAGAGAGCGCGATCTTGCGCGGCTCGTTTGACTTGAAGACATCGCGCTCGAAATCAAGCGCGTCGCTATGCTTTGCAACTTCAGCTGACCATCGGGAATTCTGCCGTCGCCCGCCCTTGGGTAACTTCTTGGCTCTCGGACTCACGATTATATAGTTGGATGTTGGGCGTTTCTTTTTTGAGGTCTCGATGGTTCAGTTCGGTGTTGGAATATAATCAGCCCGCGGCGCCCATGCGCGTTGCGTTGACGAATTCCTCCGTGTGATGATCGATTTGCCGGCCGCTGCGTCCACCACGCGTGTGAATGTAAAGCGCACCTGGCTCGACTGTGGGAGTCGATGGCGGCGGAAGACTGATTTCGTACTTTACCGGTTGCTGGTGATCGGCCAGTTGCAGGTCGGGACGATAAACGCTGTTAAATTTCCAAATCATTCGCAGGAAATTTGTTTGCCCGTGAAACAAGTGCCGCATAACGATCGCTGCACACTGACGCAGCCCCGCCCAGCCAAGATGTTTGCGGGAAAGGACGCGCTGAGTTTCGACGAGCTCGTTGTAGAATTCCGGAAGCGGCAGCTTCGTCGGCAACACGGCGTGTTGGATGTCAAAAAGGCGGTAGTCGCGCGTGGTGAGGCGGCGCGATTCGGTGTGCCACGTTTCGGTGCCCGGGTAGGGCGTGTTGATGCTGATGTTAACGACCTCGGGAATTTCCAGACACCAATCGCGCACGACCTTGAAGCGTTCGCGGTCCCACGACGGATCGGCAATGATGTTGACGGCCACCGTTATGTCCAGCGAGCGAGCGTACTCCAAAGCCTCGAAATTCTTCGAGAGCGTCACGCGTTTGCGATAGCGTTTCAGTCCTTCCTCATCAATGGCTTCAAGACCGAGAAACATGGTGTTTAGACCAAGTCGTTTCCAGAGTTGGAACACTTCCTTGTTCCGCAACAGCACATCGCCGCGGGTCTCGAGATAATAACGTTTGCGAATGCCGCGGCGCGCAATCGCTTCACCGATTTGCATTCCGTGCTCGGCTTGGATGAACGCAACGTCGTCCACGATGAAAATGCCGGGCTCGCGGATTTGCTCCAGTTCTTCGACGGCGCGTTGAGGTGTTTTCACGCGGTAGTTGCGTCCGTAGAAAGTCCATGCGCTGCAAAAAACGCAGTCCCACGGGCAGCCTCTGCTGAATTCAATGGAAGCGGCCGGGTCGAGCTGACCGATGAAATATTTCCTGCGATGTCGTGCGAGATGGCGAGCGGGCAACAAATCATCGAGCGATTTGACGAACGCCGGCGGCGCACCGCGGTATTCAAGGGTGACGCAACCGGGAACCTGTTTCAGATCGCGTGGGTTTTGCGCGATCTCATTCAACAGCCCGGTGATCGCCGTTTCGCCTTCTCCGGTCAGCACGCAATCCACAGCACCGTCGGCGTGCCGCAAAATCTCGTTGGGAACAAACGAGACGCTGTGGCCACCAACGCAAATAAAGGTGTCCGGCAATAGGTCGCGCGCCGCTCGTGCCAGATCAATAATTTCGGGAACGTTGGCAAGATAATTGCCACAGAACGCGATCACATCTGGCCGCCAGCGCTGAACCGATCGGAAAAAGTCCCCGTGCGACTCGCATTGCAGATCGATCAATTGCACCGAGTGCCCGGCACGTTCAGCGGCTGCGGCCACAAGCTCGAGTCCCAGGGGCTCCAGTCGAAGATAAATCTTCGAATACATCAGACAGCTGGGATGAACCGCCAGGAATTTCATTTCGCTAGGACACTTAGAAGTCTGTCTGGTTCTTCGAACGCCATTGCTTGGAAAAATGAGTGGACAACAGGACTCCCTTTCATCCTTCGCATATTGTTAGGGACATGCGCGTATTTTTTGCGCTCCAGAGGTGTTTGCCCTCTTCGATTAGGAATATTGAAAGGTTCCAACACGGTTACTGGATGGGTCCAGTGCGATTCATATGTTACAGCAAAAAGGAAATTCTATGGCTGAAGCATCCAGCGAACTTGAGGGACCTGATTTGGAAAAAGGAAGCAACATCAATGACATCCCGGATGGAACAATGCTATTGGGTCACGCCTTTGGCGAACCGGTTCTTGTCGCGAGACGCGGTGACGACCTTTTCGCGATCGGCGCAACTTGCACGCATTACGGCGGACCGTTGGCGAAAGGTCTGATGGTCGATTGCACGGTGCGCTGCCCCTGGCACCACGCGCGGTTCGATTTGCGCACAGGTGAGGCTATTGCAGCGCCAGCCCTGAATGATGTTGCGTGCTACAAAGTTGAGAAACGCGGCGAGCGCTTTTTCGTGACCGGCAAGATCGATAGAAAACCGGAGCGCAAACCAAAATCGTCTCCGGCTAGCGTCGTGATTATCGGTGCGGGTGCCGCAGGCGGCGCCGCCGCTGAGATGTTAGGTCGCGAGGGCTACGATGGGCCGGTTACCCTGATCGGTGCAGATGAATCTCTGCCGTACGATCGGCCGAATCTTTCGAAGGACTATCTCGCCGGCAGCGCGCCAGAAGAATGGATCCCGTTGCGACCGCCGGAATTCTATCGCGAACAGAAGATTGATGCGTTTACGAACACGACCGTTACAGGCATCGATCCTAAAGCCAAACGGATCACGTTGTCCGACGGCCGTTCGTTAGGCTTCGGCGCGCTATTGCTGGCGACCGGTGCTGAACCTGTCCAGCTTACGATTCCGGGTGCTGATTCGCTGCACGTTTGTTATCTGCGAACACTCACTGACAGTCGGCGCATCATCGAAAAGGCGAAAAGCGCACGGCGCGCTGTCGTCGTCGGGTCTAGCTTCATCGGGCTGGAAGTGGCGTGGTCGCTGCGCGAGCGCAAACTGGAAGTCGCGGTCGTCGGAAGAGATTCGGTGCCGCTCGGGAAAGTTCTGGGAGCCGAAATGGGAAATCTGGTTCGTGAAACACACGAAGCGCATGGTGTGAAATTCCATCTCGGTCGAACACCCGCAGCAATTCACGACAGACACGTGGAACTCGACGATGGAACGAAATTGGATTGCGATTTAGTGGTTGTCGGAGTCGGCGTTCGTCCAAACACGCATCTTGCTGAGCAAGCAGGCATCGCGACTGACAACGGTGTGTTGGTAACCGAGTTTTTGGAAACGAACGTTCCCGGAATTTTTGCCGCGGGCGACATTGCGCGCTGGCCCGATCCGCGCGCCGGGCGGATCCGCGTGGAACACTGGGTTGTGGCTCAGCGCCAGGGGCAGACTGCTGCGCGCAATATTCTTGGCGCACGCGAACCTTTTACGCTCCCGCCATTTTTCTGGAGCAATCATTTCGATCTGCACATCCACTATGTCGGTCATGGCAGCGGCGGCGATGATGCGACTGTGTCCGGTGATTTAAAAGCCAAAGATGGCTCGGTGATATTTCGCTCCGACGCTAAGCTCAGTGCTGTCGCGAGCGTCGGGCGTGATCGGGAAAACCTCGAAGCTGAAGTAGCGCTTGAGCGCGGCGAGGAATTCTCCCCATCATGATTTCGCTGCGCGCGAACGCGATGGCTAACACTCCGCCCGCACAGGCAGATGTTTTTCAATCGCGTCGATCAACTCGGGAATACTGATCGGCTTCGCAACCAATGGATGTCCCTGGATATGAAGCCCGCTCTTTGCCTCACCGTGCGTGACCAGCGCCGTTAGAAAAATTATCGGCGTGTCGTGCAATTCACGATCGGCTTCAATTTGTGTCGCTAATTCGCCCCCGTCTATTTTCGGCATGACGATGTCGAGCAAGATCACGTCCGGCTTGAAATTGTGGGCCGTTTGATCAGCCCTGGCTGGATCGTTTTCCTCCAGCACGAGATACGGGCCGGATCTTTCCAGAAGGATTTTTACAAGGTGCGTGCTGTTCGAATCGTCATCGACGATCAGAATCCGCCGCTTTCCTTTGGCTGCTGAAGCGGAGACGGGATCCAGCGGTGGCGAATCAGCGCCGGTTGCACGCGGGAAGAGATCTGTTTCGGGTGATCTCGTCGTGCTTGAATGCTCATTGCGTTCGGCCACCGGTCACGCGCCCAGCCAGGTAACAAACCACGCTCCAAGGAGGCCCATAAGCACACCGATTACCGGACTGGAGACGGCGAACCAGAACGGAATCGCCTCTCTCAGCGAAATAGCTTCACGCCCTACAGCCGCGGTTTCAAAAATCGTTTTCATGCCGTTCAGCTTATTGTTCGATTCAGCCGCTGCGACTGCGCGTGTGTGGGATTCTGGTTTGCCACTTCCGACGCAATCACTCCTCCCTCTACAGAATGAGAACCAGGCGGTAACTGCG
>JBKPBJ010000185.1:0-21653 GCA_046726875.1 Verrucomicrobiota bacterium | reverse complement strand
CCAGCAAAAACTCGATTCACCGGAATTGATCTACAAACTGCTGGGAGACGAAATGCGGATGCTGCGGACCGAATCACTGCGCGTTGTCCTGCTCGACACGCGTTACCGTTTGATGCGAGTCGAATCAGTATCGCTGGGAAGTATGAATGAGAGCATCGCGCATCCGCGGGAGATTTTTCGACCCGCGATCACTTACTCAGCCTACGCAGTGATCGTTGTACACAATCATCCGTCCGGCGATCCGTCCCCGAGCCATACTGACCACAGCCTGACGCGACGCCTGGCCGAAGCCGCCGAGCTTTTGCAAATCAAATTGGTGGATCACATCATCATCGGCGCGCCATCGCACACCAGTCCCGGTTATTTCAGTTTCAAAGAGGCCGGTGTGTTATGAGACTTGCTTTCGGTTTTTCAGCACCGTTGGTGCGCCATGTTTCTAGTTTTGGAGATCAAGACCAAAAGCTCCGTAGGAGCGGCATGTTCCGCTCTCAGGAAGAGACATGTCGCTCCTACGGAGCTGGAAACATTGTCGGTGGACTTTGCTATAAACATGACGCACCTACGGCGCTCGATCAGCCATCCCGGGAACCATAGCCGCAGAAAATGACGGACGCGAAAATTCATCCCACCGCAATCGTCGATCCGAATGCAAAACTCGGCGCCAATGTGGAGATCGGGCCATTTTCAATCGTTGGGCCAGATGTGACAATCGGCGACAACACAATCCTGCAATCGCACGTGGTGATCGAAGGCGAGGTCACGATCGGCCGCGGAAATTTCATCGGACACGGCGCGATCATCGGTGTGCCACCGCAGGATGTTTCGTTTACACCCGAGCGAAAAACCAAAGTCGAAATCGGTGACGACAATATCATTCGCGAGTACTGCACGATCCACCGCGGCAGCTCCGACGGAACCTCGACGAAAATCGGCGACAAGAACTTTCTAATGGCCGGAGCACACATCGGTCACAATTGTCTCATCGGAAACAACGTGATCATTGCGAACAATTGTTTGCTCGGCGGCTACGTTCGAGTGGACGACGGCGCATTCCTGGGCGGCGGATCGACCTTTCATCAATTCATGCACATCGGTCGACTCGTAATCGTGCAGGGTAGCTCCGCATTCGGAAAGGATCTGCCGCCATTCGTCATTGCTGCCGAGCGCAATTACGTGTTCGGACTAAACGTCGTTGGATTGCGCCGCGCTGGATTCAGCGCAAAGGACCGTGATGAAATCAAGGAGGCATTCAAACTTGTGTATCTCAGCGGACTCAATACCTCGCAGGCACTCGACAAAGCGGCGACAATGATTTTTGGCGCACCAGCGCGCGAATTTCTGGACTTCGTCGCCAACGCAAAAAAGCGCGGCATTTGTCCGTTGAAACGCGACATGAGCGACGACGTGTCCGTCTAACGAACAAGCCGAAAGCCCGCGGTCCCAACCTCACCCGCCTTGTACCGGCGGCATGATCGCGATTTCCTCCCCCGGATTCAGCTTGTAGTTGCGATCGACAAATTCCAAGCCAGCGCCGATCAAGATGCTTTTGTCATGAACACGAAGCGCAGGTTCTCGGCCATAAATATTTTCAAGCAATTCGCGAACAGTCGCGCCGTCTGGAAGCTCAAGCTCCAACTCGCGAATTCCAACCAGGTCGCGCAACTGCGCATAGAATTGCACTCGCACTTTCATCGGTCGTGTGTTTTGTCCGCCTGTCCCATTGGGGGAGAGGATTGAGGCGAGGGGATCCCTACGTTCGGCTCACAAGATCTTAATCCTCACCCTACCCTCTCCCTTGTGAAGGGAGAGGCGAGAATTATCGTTAACATTGTGCTCATTCGCCCGATTGCTCGAGCAATTCCTTTCTAAGCACGCCGATATAGCGAAGGTTGCGATAGCGCTCCATGAAATCGAGCCCGTAACCAACGACAAATTCATCGTCGATCTCGAAACCGACGTAATCCGCATCAACGTCCCGCGCGCGCTGTTTTCTTTTGCTTAGCAGCACACAAACCCGAACACTGCGTGGTTTGGCCGTTTCAAGCTTTTCGCGAACGGCCGCCAGCGTGTGTCCACTGTCGAGAATATCATCGAGAATCAAGACGTCTCGGCTGATGACATCGGGAAGGGACAATTGTTTGAAAATCACCTCGCCGCTCGTTTGCGGTTTCCCGTGGTAACTGACCACGCTCAGGCAATCCAATTTTAACGGCAACGGAATTCGGCGCAGCAGATCCGACATGAAGATCAGGCTGCCCGTAAGAATTGCGATCACCGTCAGCTCGCGGTCGCTGTAATCGGTCGTTATTTGCGCGGCCATTTCGTCCAGCCGCTTGTGAATTGCCGGCTCATCAAACAGCACGCGCTCGATATCGCTTTGCATTATCTAAATAGGCCATTAGCCGACACACAGATCAACGCGCGGCGGTCGTTGATCAAGGAACGGCGGTCTCCATACCGCCGATGGGAGAAACGGCGGACTAGAGACCGCCGCTCCTTGCTTGGCCGCCGTAGCCTTGGGCGAAGGCGGGTTTTGCTCTGATCGCCACACTGAAATAGCGTGACCCAGAATGCATGTGCATCACGACCAAATCGAAGTGCGCACCCATGGCAAGGGTCTTTACCAGATCACCGACAAGGTGCAGGCGACAATCGACAAGCGTGCAACGCGAAACGGAACAGTCACGGTTTTTGTGCAGCACACCAGTTGCAGCATCGTCATCATGGAAAATGCCGACCCCACCGCGCGACGCGATTTGGAAGAGTTTTTCGACCGCCTCGTCCCGGAAGACGCCGATTACTTCACGCACGATGCGGAAGGCAGCGACGACATGCCATCACACATCCGCATGGTGCTGACACACACCAGCGAGACCGTGCCCATCGCTGATGGAAAAATGCAGCTCGGGACGTGGCAGGGTATTTTCCTGTTTGAACATCGCCGGGCATCCCATCGTCGAAAGGTTTTCGTTACCATTGTCGGTGAATGACTGGAGCCTGGTTGAAAATGTTTCCTTAACGCACCACCCGCACCAACACGAAACTGCCTTGCTGACCAAAGCCAATCATGTCGCCATGATTATTAATGCCGAAGGTATAAGCTAAATTTTGTCCGGCAGGCAGATTTTCCACGAGATCGGCCAGGTCCAATCGCACACCGGGTCTCGGTACGATGTAGCTGGTAGGGTCACCAGTAGAAATATTCGATATGACAATGACGTTATTATCATTGAACACCAAGGCATTGCTGACGGTCGGGAGCTGCGGGATTGCAATTTCCATTCTAAAACGCAACAAAGTTGCGCCATTGGGGGGAGTCTGCTCTAAAAGTAAGCCGAAGCCATAGATGTGAGTGGGAAATTAAGGGACGCAAAAGGAATGCCGCGCTGCCCCCAAACCTTCTAGGAGACAGCGCAGCGCTTCGTTCCTGCCGCCTTTCGTGCACTCAAGCTCAAGGCTTGATCCATATTGTGGCTGAATTAGGTATGCCTACTGCATATCCTGCGCCAGGTTCCAGGGTTACCACAACGCTGTACGATTGACGGTTGGCTGATCCCCTGGGTCAGCAACGTTTGGACCAGGATTGTTCCGTAGCCGGATTGTCCGATGTAGGCCGGGGAAACAAGTGCAACGTAATCAACTCCCGCAACAGCGGTGCCGCTGACCGAGAACTTCACGTACATTCCACCCCGACATGAGCGGCGGCTTCATATCCAGAACGAATGCACCGGTCTTTCCCCGGGTGACATTATCGGTGCTATGAATTGTGATCACCGGGAGGTTCTCGCCCTCAGGGCTTGTTGCAGGGCCACCATCAAGCCGTGGCGCCTCATTAGCGAGCAGGCGGATGGGACCGCCCGTCAGGCGAGGGGGTCCGCTTGGATGATTGGCGCGAGCGCCGAGGCAACCACAAACAGTATGGCTGTTAATTGGGTCTTTCGATTTTTCATGTTACTGGATTTCCTTTCATTGTTTTGGCCTTCGTGACCTCTCGTCATTGAGAACTCATTTCTGGCCTTTCACCTGAGGTATGCGTAAAACCCGGCGCGAGGTTACGCGGAAAAATCAGAAGACAGACGCACCGCGGATTGCACGGATGTCACGGGTTGAACAACCGAAAAGACGGAGGACTGCGGAGGTAACGAGCTGGATTCAATGGCCGGCGTCCGCCGCGGCGGACGCCCTACAATGGGACGCTCGATTCAGCGCATCATTCGTCGCAGTGATCGAGCCGCAATTGCGTGCCTACCATTCTTTGTGGATAACACCTGTATCGGTGTTATCCGTGTAATCCGTGGCTTGCCACGCCGAAGCCTCGGCGAAGGCGGGTGAAATTACTTCTGCTTTTCCTCGCAGAGCTTTTGGAAAGCGGGATGGGAAATGAAATACCGGAAATTTCATTCACGATCATCGACGAATAACCTGTAGCGGGAGCCGTGTCGGCTGCGGCGAAAGATTGCGGGCGACACGCCCGCCACTACAGCTCTGCGTAAATTGCGTCGACGAGCCGCAGCGATTTTTCGTTCGGCAGAACCGATTGTTCCATTTGGTTCATCACGTACGCGAAAGCGATTTTGTTTTCAGGGTCGGCGAAAGCGTGACTGCCGCCTGCGCCGGGATGTCCAAAGGATGTCGCAGATGGTCCGAACAATTTTCGCGCGACCAAGGAGGGGCGGTTTCCGATCCGCTCTTTGTTAGACGGCGGACTGGCCGCCTTCGCCGATCCAGCCTTCGCAGCCGCTTCGGCGGAGTAGGCGGCTACGGCGCCCGAGGAGACCGCCGCTCCTTGTGAGTCTTTCATAAACCCGGCCGAAAACGCCGTCGGTATTTGAAAAACGCGGTCGATGCCGTCCGCTAAAGTGGTAGTCATCCATGCGATTGTTTTCTCTGAGAAAAAACTTTTGCCATCGAACCTTCCGCCGTTGGCGAGCATGGAATAAAATTTTGCTAATGCTGAGGCGCTCCCGATCCCGCCGAAGGAAACAATCGGCTGTGCGCGGATTTGAGGATCATTCATTTTGCTGATCAAATGCAGACCGTACGGTGAGGTAAACGTTTTACGCGCGAGTGTGCCGGGAGTAACGAGATCAAGATAAAATTGTTTTGGCGCCGGTGGTTTCCCGCTTTTCGCAGCGTAAACCGTGGCAACACGCGCATTCTGGTTTTGCGGCAAACCGATCCAGAAATCGAGACCGAGCGGTTCGGCGAGAACTTCCCGCCAATATTGCGATAAAGTTTTTCCAGCGATCCGTCGAACGAGTTCGTCCAGAAGAAATCCAAAGGTGCGCGCATGATAACCATGTGCGGTCCCTGGCCGCCAAAGCGGTTTTTGCGCCTCCAGCGCGCGAATGACTCCGTCGTAATCGAGCACATCCACGCGGCGATCCAAAGCGCAAAGCCCCGCCTGATGCGAAAGCAACTGCGCCAGCGTAATCTTTTCCTTGCCAGCTTTGGCGAATTCCGGCCAAAACTCCGCGACTCGCCTATCGATATCGATTTTATGTTCCTGCAGTGCATGCAACACAGATGCGCTGCCGATCCCCTTCGTCGCCGACCAAACCAAAACAAGTGTATCGCTCGTCCACGGGTGTTCGCGATGCGCATCGCGAAACCCGCCGTGAAGATCGATGATCGGCTTTCCGTTTTGCCAAACTGAAACCGCCGCGCCGAGCTCGCCACACTTCTCGAAGTTCTCTTTGAACAGCGGCTTTAGTCGCTCAAGAAGCTGCGATGGATCAAGCTGCATTGCTTCATGCTACCAAGGAGCGGCGTCTTTCCAAAGCGCCGTCTGTTGATTTTACTCTCAACAGCAACGAAGCCCTGGCCGATGGATCACCTGCACTTTTTCAATCCGTACGAGGATATCCGCCTTACGGCCAATCGTCTCCCGCACTGGCAACAAAAAGGGGCTGTTTACTTCGTTTCGTTTCGACTTGCGGATGCCGTGCCAAATTATTTGCGCACCCAATGGAGTCTGAACGTGCGACGTGGCTGCGCTTTCATCCACAACCATGGACTGTCGAAACCGAGCGTGAATATCACGATCGATTTTTAGGCGCACTCGAACGCTGGCTGGATGCCGGGCACGGCTCCTGCGTTTTAAAGCGACATGATTGCGCAGCGGTCGTGGCAGAAGCGCTGCGTCATTCTGACGGGGAGCGAATTGCCCAGATCGCGTGGGTCGTGATGCCCAGTCACGTTCACGCCGCATTTGTGCTCAACTCAGCCTGGCTTCTCGAGAACATCATTCTGAGCTGGAAGGGCTTTACAGCGCGCCACATTAACTCGCTAATTGGACGCACAGGCAGTGTTTGGCAGCGAGATTACTTCGATCGCCTCATTCGCAACGCGAAGCACTTGGCAAACTGCATTCGTTACATCAGACGCAATCCCCAAAAAGCGCGTCTTCAGGCAGGTGAATTTGTGCTGTACGAGAGCGAGCTTGCGAAGGATATTGAGTAAACACGGCGCTTTGGAAAGACGCCGCTCCTTGAGGCGCTCCTTGGTTTACAGCAATAGCGCTTCCAATTCTCCGAGCCTGCGTTCGAATAACTGCAGTGTGCTTTCGATGGGCGCGGGTGTTGTCATATCCACGCCCGCGGCTTTCAATGTCTCGAGCGGGAATTTGGAGCCGCCTGAACGCAAGAAATTCCCATAAGCATCCACGGCTTGTCGCTCCCCGGAAAGCACGCGCTGCGAAAGCGCCACCGCGGCAGAAATTCCCGTCGCGTATTTGTAAACGTAGAACGCGTGATAGAAATGCGGGATGCGCAGGCATTCCAGATCAAGCTCCGGATCGAGCACGAAATGTTCAGCAAAATAAGCTTCGAGCAGCTTGTGATATTCGGATTTGAAAACGTCGAGCGTCAACGCATCGCCGCTTTCCTCGATGACGTGAGTAATTTTTTCGAACTCGGCGAACATGGTTTGTCGGAACAGGGTGCCGCGCAGGTCATCGATTTGCCGGTTGATGATGTAAGCGCGCATTTTCGGATCGTTCGTAGTCTGAAGCAGATGATGCGTCAGCAATTCCTCGTTGAACGTCGATGCGACCTCCGCGAGAAAGATCGGATACTCGTAATCCTGAAAGAGCTGCGAACTTTGCGAGAACCAACTGTGCATGGAATGACCTGCCTCGTGTGCGAGCGTGTACACGTCAGCAAAGACGTCCTGCTTGTAATTCATGAGGATGTAAGGCGGCGCGCTGTAACTGCCGGATGAAAATGCGCCGCTGCGTTTGCCTTTGTTTTCGTAACGATCGCACCAGCGTCTCGAGAGCAAACCTTCCGCCAGCGATTGGACGTATTCCTTTCCCAGCGGGGCGAGAGCGCCCAAAACTATTTCGATCGCTTGATCGAAAGTAAATCTCGTTTCGATCTCTGGAACGAGCGGAACGTATGTGTCGTAGTGATGCAGCTCGCTTAAACCCAGGACGCGCCGGCGCAAATCGAAATAGCGAAACAGCGGTTTCAGATTCGCGCGAACAGTTTGAATCAAGCCGTCATACACGGCGACCGGCACATCATCTGGAAACAACGCCGCTTCGAGGGCAGAGGGATAATGTCTTGCTTTGGCGTGAAAGACATCCGCTTTTACTGAATACGCCAAGGACGCGGCCAATGTGTACTGATGATCGTGAAATTCCGCATGGAATTGATGAAACGCGCGTTTACGCAGCTCTGGCTGGCGCTTCACCAGAAACGAGCTGAACGAGCTCTGGGTGAGCGGTCGCTCACGTCCCGTCTCGTCAACGAGGACGCCGAACTTCATGTCGACATCGGTCAACTGGGAAAATGTGTCGTCGTAGCCGCTGAGCGCGACATTGCCCAGCGCGAGAAGGCGTTCCTCGGACACAGAAAGCACATGCGATTTCATTCGGCGAATTTTGTGCAGCTTGATTCGCCAATCTTTCAGCGCCGGATCGGAAATGAACGTTCCGAACTTGTCATCGTCGATCGCCAAAATTTCGGGAACAACAAACGCCGCGGCCTCGCTGACCCGTGTATGTAGATTTTGAACCTGGCCGATCCGCGCGAGGTATTCGTTGTTGGTGCTGTCCTCGGCCGCCTGTAGGGAGGCATAATGATAGACGCGCTCCATTTTTTGCTCGAGCGCCTTCTCAAACTCCAGGACCTCAGCCAAGGTTTGCGCCGATTCGCCCACCCTGCCTTTGAACTGCTCGAGCTTCGGATACTCGCGCTGTAACCAGGCAAAGTCCTCCTGCCATTTGCTAACGTCAGCGAACAAATACGTCAGGTCCCATTTGTCCGAGTCTGGGATTTCAGCACGCGTTGGAATGCTCGAAGACATTAAGAAAACGTCTAACGTCCAACGCCCAACGTCCAACGGCGATTTAGACCGCGAGACTGTAGCGGCGGTCTATGACCGCCGTCGGCGCTCGCAGAGCGCTGCTACAGCAGGATGGCGCGCGATCAGTTTGAGCGCGCGCTCGGTGAGTGCTTTGCCAGGTGGAATCTTGTGCCATGGCGATGCACCGGAAGGATGCGGCAACGGAATCAGGTCGAAACGATGTCCCGCATGCAGGACGCGAAATTTGCGGCCAATTACATGTTCCAACTTTGCACACTCCATGAATTGCATGATTGCCAGTCGACCGACGGGAACAATGAGACGCGGCTGCAAGATGCGAATCTCATCATCCATCCACAACGCACAGTTGCGAATTTCATCCGGTGCTGGGACGCGATCGGTACCGCCGGAATTTTTTCCGGGGAAACAGCGGCAGACGGCGGCGAAATAGATCTTCGATCGAACGGCGGCTTCGTCCATTCCGCAAAATTGTTCAAACCAACGAAAAAGTGTTTTGCCGGCGGTGTGCGCAAATGGTCGTTTCAACATTGGCTCCCGCGGACCCGGCGCCTGCCCAATGACCATTACATCGCTCACGATCGGGCCGCCGGACACCGGCGTGGATTTCATGCGCGAGCAACGCCGGCATTTCAGCAACTGCGCAACGTGCTGCTCAAGTTCCGTTCGGGTACTTTTTGTAGCCACGGCCCTGTGGGCCGTTCGCACAGAGGCAGGCAACGCGCAAGATCTGACGGGCCATAGGCCTGTGGCTACAGCGCTTGAGATACGAACGCGGCTGAAATTGCTTACCGTCGGAAGATCGAGAAGAGCGAGAAAAGCAAGCTAAGCACGATGCTCAGAAGGATGCAGGTAACGATGGGAAAATAAAACGACGAGTGTTCGCGCTCGATGCGAATGTCGCCGGGCAGTCGGCCCAGCCATTTTGGCGCGAAGCCGCTCCACATTATCAGACCCACGAGTGTGGTAATCACACCGACAATCACGATCAGTTTTCCCACGTCGCGCACGATTCAAAAAGTTGCGCGAACGAAGGGGAGGCACAAGCTTGATAATCAATGCCCGTCCAATTTCGAGATTATTACGAGACACTCGGTGTGCCGAAAACGGCGACCGACGATGAGATCCGAAGCGCGTTTCGCAAGCTGGCGCGCAAGTATCACCCCGACGTGGCAAAGGACAAAAAGGCCGCCGAAGAAAAATTCAAGGAGATCAACGAGGCGTACGAAGTTCTAAGCGATCCTGAAAAGCGGAAGAAATACGATCAGCTGGGCGCCGATTGGAACCGGCCGGGCGGTTTCCAGCCGCCGCCCCCGTGGGAAGGACAACAGCCAGGCGGTGGATTTTATCAATGGAGCGGCGATGGCGGCGGCGGGGTCGAGTTCGAGTTCGGCGGAACCGGATTCAGCGACTTCTTCGAAGCATTTTTTGGCGGCGGACGCGGCCGTTCCGCATTCGGCGGGTTCGGCGGACGCGCTGCGACAGCCGAGCGTGGCGCCGACGTAGAAGCGGACATTATGGTTCCCCTGGAGGAAGCGCTGCACGGTTCTACAAGGACCGTGTCGCTGCGGCGAGGCGGTTCGGACAAAGTGGAAACGTACCAGGTCAAAATTCCCCGTGGTGTGCGCGAAGGCCAGCGCATCCGTTTGCGTGGCCAGGGTGAAGCCGGGGCGGGTGGAGGAAAAAGCGGCGATCTTTTTCTTCGAGTGCGGTTGGCCAGGCATCCGGATTTTTCAGTCGAAGGCAGCGATTTGATTCATGAGGTGCGGATCCAGCCGTGGCAGGCAGTGCTGGGCACTGAATTGCTTGTGCCGACTCTCGAAGGAAAAGTTCGCCTGAAAATTCCGCCTGGTACGCAGGGTGGGCAGCGGTTTCGCCTGCGGGAACGCGGGCTGCCCGGAGTCTCAGGCAAACGCGGCAATCTCTACGTTGTCGGTCAGATCAACATCCCGAAAAAGCTGACTGAACGCGAACGCGAACTCTGGAGCGAGCTGGCGAAATTGCACGGCGGCTAGACACGAATTTCACGAACGGACACGAATTGACCCAGAGCGTTGACTCCAACGTTGTAGAATTCGTGGGAATTCGTGTAATTCGTGTCTAATGAAAATTTCTCTCGGTTCAGATCACGCCGGTTTCCATTACAAGGAGAAAGTCAAAGAATTGCTCGGTTCACTTGGGCATGAAGTGAAGGACTTCGGCACGTTCAGCGAGGAACCGGTCGACTATCCACTCTTTATTCGTCCTGCAGCAGAAGCAGTAGCACGTGGCGAGTGCGACCGGGGCATTGTCTTCGGTGGTTCAGGTAATGGCGAAGCGATGGTGGCCAACAAAGTGCACGGTGTGCGTTGCGCACTTTGCTGGAACGAAGAGTCGGCCCGCCTCTCGCGGCAACATAATGATGCGAACGTGCTATCGATCGGTGAACGTCTGATTCCCGAAGACCTGGCGCTAAAAATTGTGCGGATTTGGCTTGAGACTGGTTTCGATGGCGGCCGGCACGAACGACGCGTCGCGATGTTAAACGCAATGTGATTTGAATGACGAAATCCGAATGACGAAGCTCGAAAGAATGACGAATGATTAAATGATAAACGATAGTAATGTCACGTTTTCGTCATTCGGGCTTCGTGCTTCTTTTGTCATTCGACATTCGTGCTTCGTCATTCTGTCGATTTAGATCAATCGATCTACGCAAACTGCGACCAAAAATACCGCGCTCACAAACGCATTGCTTTGAAAGAACGCGCGATTGATTCCTGCCAGATCGCGTTTTTCGGTTTTGTGCTCGTAAACAAGGGCGGCCGCAATCAGAGGCAGCGACCAGTAATAGAGCGCGCCGAGCTTCGCGACGAATCCAAAACCGATGAGCGCAACAAACGTCAGCAGATGTAATAACTGCGCGAGACGCAAGCTGCGCGTGATTCCCAGTTTGACCACAAGTGAACGAATCCCTTCGCGCCGATCGAAATCGTAATCTTGCGTGGCGTAAATCAGATCGAATCCTGCCACCCAACAAATTACGCCCGCCGCGAGCACAAGCGGGGCAAGATCAATCCGCCCTTTCTGTGCGATCCAGGCACCGACTGGAGCGACGGCGAGTGCCAATCCGAGAAAAAAATGCGTGGCGCTGGTGAACCGCTTCGTCACGGAATAGAAAAAAATCAACGCGAGCGCAACGGGCGCGAGGATGCAGGTCAGCGGATTAATTACGCACGTGGCCAGCAGAAACCCGGCACAACTGAGGATCAGCAAAATCATGGCGGACAATTTTGGAATGAGCAAGTGTCGCGAGGCAGTGCGCGGGTTGCGTTGATCGAGCGACCAGTCGACGAGCCGGTTGAAAAGCATGGCTGCCGTGCGCGCGAACACCATGCACACGATCACTAGCAAAAGAATTCTCAGCGATGGCCACCCGTTCGCCGCAACGATCAGCGCGCCAAGAGCAAACGGCAGCGCGAAAATCGTATGGGAAAAACGAATCAATCGGAGAAATCGCGCAATTGCTCCGCTGTGAGCCGCCGTCATTATTTTCGACCAAGTTTGTTGTAGTGTGCGCTGTCCTCAGCGCATTAGGGATTGTCCGCTGGGGACAGTGGACTCTACAGCCTTAATTGGTTGAGCTAATCACTCGACAACGTCTCGTCCCGCAAAAACCTGAGCGCGTTACTCTCCGACATGATGTGGCTCGTGTATTTTCGGTTCGGCCGGTTTTTCGGCGGGTTTTCCCGCGGGCTCGAGCCACTCGGTATGGAAGACGCCGGGTTTGTCGATGCGTTCGTAGGTGTGCGCACCAAAGAAATCGCGTTGTGCTTGCAGGAGGTTCGCCGGCAAACGAGCGGAGCGGTAGCTATCGTAGTAAGCCAACGAGGCAGAAAACGCGGGGACAGGTATGCCGAACTTG
Source organism: Verrucomicrobiota bacterium (assembly GCA_046726875.1). Classification (GTDB taxonomy): domain Bacteria; phylum Verrucomicrobiota; class Verrucomicrobiia; order Chthoniobacterales; family UBA10450; genus Udaeobacter. Next base: position 9,421 of record JBKPBJ010000185.1, on the reverse strand, counting down.
ATAGCCGTCGAAACGACGAGGCGCCATTTCGGCTGCGTTCTTTTGATGGCTCTGGTGAAATACCGGTCGAGGAGAAGATTTTGCAGCGCGGGGTCGCGCTGATACGCCTGAACGATCCTGTTCAAGAATTTCGCGCGAATGATGCAGCCGCCCCGCCAGATCGTGGCGATGTCGCTCAGGTTCAGTTTCCAATCGTACGTCGTGCTTCCAGATCGAAGAAGCTCCATCCCCTGCGCGTACGAAATAATTTTTGACGCATAAAGAGCGTCACGCACAGCGTCGATGAAACGATCACGATTGCCTTTGAATGTTCGAACTCTCGGGTGCGGCAGAATTTCCGACGCCGCCATGCGTTCTTCTTTTCGCGACGAAATCACGCGAGCTTCGACTGCCGCGTTAATTGTGGAAATGACAACGTATTGCTTGATGGCAGCCTGGAGTGTCCAGATGCCGGTTCCCTTTTGGCCCGCCTTGTCGAGAATCATGTCAACCAGCGGTTTGCCGGTCTCGGGATCGATTTTACGGAAAATAAGCGATGTGATCTCGATGAGGTAACTTTCGAGTTCGCCTTTGTTCCACTCTCCGAAAACGTCTGCAAGTTGCGCCGCATCCATTCCCAGGATGTCTTTCATAATAGCGTACGCTTCACAGATCAGTTGGATATCGCCGTACTCGATACCGTTGTGCACCATCTTGACGTAGTGGCCGGCGCCGTCGGGTCCCATGTACCGACAACACGGTTCGCCATCCACTTGCGCCGCGATCTTGCGGAAAATAGGCGCGATGATGTCCCATGACTCACGAGAGCCGCCCGGCATGAGCGAAGGCCCCTTCAGCGCCCCTTCTTCGCCCCCGGATACGCCCATACCCACAAAATGAATCCCTGTGCTCTCCAATTCTCGTTCACGCCGCTGCGTATCGGTGAACAGAGAATTTCCCCCGTCAATGATCACATCACCTTTCTCGAGCAGCGGTGTCAGTTGTCCGATAACCGCATCCACGGGTGGGCCCGCTTTGACCATCATCATGGCGATACGCGGTTTTTTGAGCCCCCCGATGAATTCCTCCAAGGTGCGGGTAGGCTGAATGTTTTTCCCCTTGGCGCGTCCTGCGGCGAATTTTTCCGTTACTTCGACGGTGCGATTATAGACTGCGACGGAAAAGCCCTTCGATTCCATGTTCAGGGCGAGATTTTCGCCCATAACGCCGAGGCCGATCAGGCCAATATCACATTGATTCATGTTCATTTTTGCATCTCCTTTTGTCGCTGCTTAATACAGAAGGAGTCACTGTAGCGAGTAGTTTAAGCGCATGGCAAACGTGGTTTGTGAAATTTCAGTGACACAGGCGCCGCTTTTGGCGCCGGGGAGCGACATCGCGAGCGCGGGCGCGGTTGTTGATTTCTGGGGCGTAGTCCGGCCAATCGAAGATGGCCGCGAAATTGAGGGAATCGATTACGACGCCTATCGTGAAATGGCCGAGCACCAGTTGAAACGAATTGCCGAACAGGCCGCAGAGCGATTTGGGCTCAAGTTGGTTATCGTTCACCACCGAATTGGATTTGTCGCAGTGGGAGAACCATCGCTATTTCTAAGAGTGGCGAGCCCGCATCGCGGCGAAGGCTTCCGAGCAAGTCAATGGATTGTTGATGAGTTAAAGAGGAAAGTGCCGATTTGGAAACGACCGCGGTTTAAGGCTGTAGCCGGCATCGTTGATGCCGGAACTCGCACTGACGATTCCAAACGTGCCACAGAACGTCCGGGATCAACGATCCCGGCTACAGTATGAATTGGGCGAACCGACTTACTCTGAGCCGGCTGGCGTTGACAATACTCTTTGTAGTGTTGCTCAGTTCCTCCTGGCATTATGCGCGCACCGCCGCGCTCGTCATTTTTCTGATTGCCGGGCTCACCGATTTCATCGACGGCGAGATCGCACGGCGCTATGGCGTCATCACGAACTTCGGAAAATTAATGGATCCGCTGGTGGATAAAATCATGGTGGCGGCGGCGTTCATTTCACTCGTTCCTCTGAAAGCAGTGCCGGCATGGGCGGCAACAACCGTTGTGGCGCGGGATTTTCTGATCACAGGTCTGCGGCTAATGGCGAGTGCCAAGGGGCGAATTCTGCCGGCAGAAAGCCTCGGCAAACAAAAGACGTCGTGGCAAATCGTTACCATCATTTTTTTCCTCGCGCTCCTGTCGATTGCAGAACTTTATTACGCGAATAGAACGCCAACTTGGTGGCTGCGGGCGTGGGGCGAAGCCGGTCCCGTTTTGGTCTGGATTACCGTTGCCCTGACTATCTATTCGGGGCTTTGCTATGCGTGGCGAAATCGCGAGTTGCTGGCGCCAGATCAGTAGCGGCTGACGAGAATCATAAACCGACTGGGAGCTCCTGCTACGAAAGGTCTAAGAGATGTTCTTCATCGTTCCAAAGACGCGACCTTGGCCTTCACGGCGCGGGTCGCGATCAACACAAAGCTGCGCTCGATCGGGGAAATGACTGAGCTTTCCATCGACACCAAAAAGAAACGGGTTCGCGTCCGCCTCGAATTGCTCGGGGAAACGGAACCGATCGACGTCGAGATTTTGCGCTACAGTTTGAAAGCAAAAGGCGAGGCGACGCACATCACTATTGAAGAGGCGACCTCATCGCGCGAATGGCTCACAGTTGCGCTGCGCGAGTTCGTTGTCGGCCAGGATCTGGCGATTCCCGCCAAAGCTGCCGTCCTCCTGAAATTATTAAGGTGAAGTATCTAGCGCGCCGCTATTTCCCATGTCATGAAAGCATCGAGGGTTCTTCGGGTTTTATCCGTAACAAGTTCGACTACATGTGCATCATCGACCAAGCCGAGAAACGGGGTTTTGTCCGGAATCAAATCGAACGGGTCCACCAGATAGTTCAAGGCTGCAATGATCCACACGAGCGCGTCATCGGAAACTTGATCGTATTCGCCGCGATGATAGGCGCGAATTAAACGCAGCATCGTTTGCAGGTAAGCCCAGTTCTGTTTAAACGGCTTCTTCGAAACGGCCGCCGCTTTCTTCGCCGCAGTGTCGAAAAGCGCCTGTAAACTTTCAGGATTTCTAGCGCAAGCTTTCGCATCCGTTAACGCTCTGGCAAACGCTTCACTACGGAGAGCAGTTTCCTCAGAGCGGACGCCAACGCGACGAGTAAGGTTCCGGCGACACGATTTCAAGGCTTCCATCAATTCGCGAGCCGACGCGGGCCGCTTCCCAGGATCAATGGCAAGCGTAGAACGCAGCAGTTTTACCAGCGGTTCAGGAACATTTCTGGCAATCAATTGCGCGACCGGCAGGCCATCGCGCGTTTTACGATCGCGAATCTCTTCCAACGTCTTGCCAGGGTGTGGTGCCAATCCGGTAAGCGCAAACCAGAGCGTACCGCCCAACGCGTAGATGTCCGAGCGCGCATCAATGGGGCCGCCGGCAAATTGCTCAGGGCTGGCGAAGGTCGGTGTGCCGACGAATTCTCCGTGCGTCAGATCCATTTCGCCCCCGGCATCGGTAATCGCCTTGGCCAGGCCGAAATCGATCACTTTCACTTCCGACTCGGTCGTTAACATGATATTGCTCGGCTTCAGATCGCGGTGGATTAAATCGTGGGCCGCCGCAGCCATCAACGCGCGCGCAATTTGAATCGCAATTTTCAGAGCGTCCTTTGCGCTGAGTGGACCATCCCTGCGCACCCGCGCCGCCAACGTTTCGCCTTCGACCAGTTCCATCGCGTAATAGCAGTGGATGGCATCCGGCGTAGTACCAAACTGGAAGACGGCAGCTACATTCGGGTGGCGCAAGGTAGCCGCCGCGCGAGCTTCACGTAGAAAACGATCGCGCACAGCTTGCGAGCCACGTGCGGCAGGAGGCACCTCGATCACCTTGAGGGCTACCCGGCGGCGTAACACCTTGTCCGCAGCAAGGTAAGTCACGCCGATTGCACCATGACCGAGTTCCCACCAGGAACCATCTGCGCGTTGCTCGACTTCAAAATCGCCGAACGCCAGGACAGCGGGCTTAGGCTGAACAATTGTTTCCTCTAATCCCGTCCGCAGCAGACAAGCCAGGCAGTCGCCTTTTGCGTTCAACGGCTTGCCGCACATCGAGCAGACCCGGACGCCAGATGCCAGAGGTTTTCCCATGGCGCGCGTTCCTTACATTTCCGTTAGCACGTGGAGCAACTCGCGCAACTCTTGATCTACCTGCGCTTCGCTATCCACCGTTCGACGCACCTCGGCCCGCAATGCTTCCCGATAACGCGCCCGAAGACGCGTGACATGACTGCGAAGCGTTGACTCAGCCACACCCAACCGATCCGCCAGCTCAGCATAAGTTGGCGGCGAATCTGCGCCACCGGCGACAAACATCCTCAATTCATTGAAGAGCTGCTCCTTGGCCTCACGTTTGTAATCTGCCGAAAGTCGGTCCAATGCAGCGGCAACTAACGCCTCGGCCCAACTGCGATCGAAGAGCCGATCCTCGCTGCTCATGCCACTGTGAGTCTGGAAAAGCGACTCTGCCTCTTGAGCCTGCTCTTCATGCAAAGGCAAAAAAATTTGCGCGCCGCCACGCTTGAGCGTGCGTTCTCTGTCGGCAGCGTCCGCGAGAAAGTTTTTTAGCGAGGCGAGCAGAAATGAGCGGAACCGACCCTTCTGTCGATCCGCGCGGGCGTAAACTTTATGTTCGAGCACGTAAGCGAAGAAACTCTGCGTAAGATCCTGCGCGTCGTGTACAGTGTGCCCGCGACTGCGTACGAAACCGTAGAGTGGCGCCCAATAGACTTGGCAAAGCTCCGCCAGCGCGGCACCGGCCATCTCCGGCTCGGCCTGGCTTCTCCCTGCCGCGAGCACCACGCTCCAGTGGGTCGAAGGAAACACATCGCTGCGCTCCTGGCCGTCTCCCACCGGAGTATTCAGGTTAACGGCTTCTTTCAAGATTGCAGAAGATACGCCAGCGACGACGGAAAGCTAAATTTCGTGCAGCACGCGCTTCGGAATCCCTTTGTAAAGGGTAACCAACCATCACGTACAACCATCAACATCAACAGGAGGCCCAACATGAAGAAACCAATTACCATCCTCGTCTGCTGCACACTGCTTGCGCCGCTGGCGTTTGCGCAGCCAGAATCGAAGGGTAAAAAGCAAGGAATAAGTACCACCGAAGAAGTAACGGTGACGGGAGCGGTCATCAAAATGACAAGTGAGGAAGGCTCGGCGGCCAATTACCAGCCGGTCAAGACGCTCGTTGTTCTCGAGGATCGTTCGAATACTCCAGGCACCTACGTCCTTAGCGGGCCCGGTCACGTCGTGAACAAGAAGGGCGAAGCGATCCAAACCGCGATCAAACCCGGCACGAAGGTGCATATTTATTACGCAAACGTAGGCGATTCACGGATGGTTGATCGCGTCGTCGTCGATTGACACGCGCCTTGGAATATCACCGATAAAAAGCCGCGGGATTTGATGAATCCTGCGGCTTTTCTTGGCTCCCACGGCAGCCGGGCAGGTGACCTGCGGCATTAACGGAAAGTTGATCGGCGAGAGCTAAACAGACTAACCAGTGTTGTACAATTTCCAATCGTTTAGCGAATTGCAACACGCGCATAGCAAGCGCGTGGCACGAAGCAGGGTTGGTGAAACGACGGCGCCAAGCAATGGTAGTCTGGTTATCGATCTCCACGCTATTCACTGCGGCTGACGCGGCGAACGCAGGGCCCTTCCAGGATTTTTTTAAGACGCTACGTAGCGCAATCGCTCACCCGAAAGAAACGCCGCGACCACACCGCAGCACGCATAAGCGTAAAAAGACTCCGCCAACCGATGCTCCGAACAGTCAAACTTTGGACAAGCCAACCCCTGCGCCGCCTGGTCAGCCCGACGTCCGTTGGGCGAAGGCAGGCTCGATCGCGAGCGACCAAAAAGCCAATTTGCCTTATGGAACTCCGGTCCCCGGTAAACCAGGTTTAGTTACCAGTCCGTTTGCGCCGGATGCCGGTTACGTCCAAGTCCTCGGTTTTCCGCCAGGAACCCCAGTAGAAGATCCTTACACAGGTAAAATTTTCCTTACGCCGTAGATCGGATCAGTTACACTCGAATCGCGTGACGTATTGGAGATCATCGCCGATGACTCCTTCTTGGAATCAGAAGCGGCGATGGGAAATATTCCAATGAGCGGGCAACGGGAATCGAACCCGCATGGCCAGCTTGGAAGGCTGGAACTTTACCATTAAGCTATGCCCGCATCGGACGGTGAATAGTTAACAGTGCCAAGTGACGAGTGACTAGTCAAAGCGATTGCACCGGCGCAATCGCAGGTCACCACGGCGGGTGCTACCCTTCAAACGCGCTCGCGACCAGGGTGGCGTTATGGCCGCCAAACCCAAAAGAATTATTGAGCGCGACGCGCACTTGCTTTTCGCGGGCAACGTTGGTCGTGTAATCGAGATCGCATTCTTCGCCCGGATTTTCCAGGTTAATGGTGGGCGGAATCACAGAGTCGCGGATAGCCAGTGCGCAGGCGGCCATCTCTATTCCGCCAGCCCCGCCTAACAAGTGGCCCGTCATCGATTTTGTTGCACTGATCGAAACTTTGTACGCGTGTTCGCCAAAGATTTGCTTGATGGCACGGGTTTCGCAAAGATCGCCGATATCGGTGGAAGTGGCGTGCGCGTTGATGTAATCGACCTGCTCGGGTGAGATGCGCGCGTGCTCCAGCGCCAGTTTCATGGCCCGTGCAGCGCCTTCGCCATCCGGAGGCGGCGCAGTCATGTGATAGGCATCGGCCGAGACGCCGTACCCCGTGATTTCACAGTAAATCTTTGCATTCCGCGCCCTGGCATGTTCCAGCTCCTCCACGACAACGACTCCTGCGCCTTCGCTCATCACAAAACCATCGCGGTCCCGATCGAATGGGCGCGAGGCGCGCTCGGGCTCATCGTTGCGCGTGCTGAGCGCCTTCATCGCTGAAAATCCTGCGACGCCGATTTCCACAATGGACGCCTCGGCGCCCCCGGCAAGGAACATATCGGCGTCGCCAGATTTGATGATTCGCCAGGATTCACCAATGGCGTTATTCGATGTGGCGCAAGCGGTGACGATACAGAGATTCGGACCGCGCAGGTCAAACTCCATCGAAATGACGCCGCCGCCCATGTTGCTGATCAACATTGGGATGGTGAAGGGCGAGTTTCGCCCGGGTCCCTTCGTCAACAGGATCTGCAGCTGGTCCTGCAACGTTTTCAGGCCGCCAATTCCGGTGCTAACGATGACGCCGAAACGGTCGCGTTCTTTCAGATTATCTACATCTATGCCGCTATCTGCCATCGCCATTTTTGCTGCGGCCATGCCCAGATGGGTAAAGCGGTCGGTGCGGCGCACGTCCTTTGGATTTTTGAAGAATGGCTTGGGATCGAAATCGCGGACTTGTCCCCCGATTTTGCAATCGTACCCAGTGGTATCAAATGCGTCGATCGTACGAATGCCGCTGACGCCGTTCTTCAGATTCGACCAAAACGTCTCCAGATTGTTGCCAATCGGCGTGACAACACCCATACCAGTTATAACCACTCTGCGGTCGTTATTCATTTAGCGATTTAACGATTCAGTGATTAAAGCTTTAACGGTCTAGCGGTCTAACAGGAGGTCAATCGTTAAATCGCTGAATCACTGAATCGCTAAATAGGTTCAGCTCGTTCCCATCCCGACGTTTTGCACGGTCTGGAAGAGTTTTCCTTCCGTCCTGATCGAAGGCGCAATGATGATTTCAGTTTGCTGGAACTCAGGAAGATTGCGTGCGCCTACGTTGCCCATGCAAGTGGTGACTGCGCCGACGAGATTTTGACTGCCGTCGTCAACTTCGGCCGGACCGAAAAGAATTTGCTTCAACGAACCGGTCGCACCCACCTTGATGCGCGTGCCACGAGGAAGATTCGCGTGCGGAGTAGCCATGCCCCAATGGTAGCCGCGTCCCGGCGCTTCGTGCGCCTTGGCAAACGCGCTGCCGACCATGACCGCGTCTGCGCCACAAGCCAGCGCCTTGCAAACGTCGCCGCCTCTGCTCATGCCGCCGTCGGTAATGATCGGCACATACCGCGATGTCTTTTTGAAGTAAGCATCGCGCGCTGCCGCGCAATCGACCGTGGCAGTCACCTGGGGCACACCGAGCCCGAGTACACCACGCGAAGTGCAAGCCGCTCCGGGTCCCACGCCAACCAAGACCGCAGCCGGCCCGCATTCCATAATCTCGAGCGTTACGTCGTAACCGACTGTGTTTCCCACGATCACAGGAATGCGCATCTCTCGACAAAATTTTTCCAGATCGAGCGATTTGTACTCCGACGAAATGTGACGGACGGTAGAAACCGTGCTCTGCACGACGAAAACGTCCGCGCCAGCTTCTTGGGCGATCCTGCCAAATTCCGCTGCGCGCTGAGGAATGGAACTCACAGCGGCTACAACACCGGCGTCCTTGATCTGGCGCACACGCGCCGCAATGAGATCTTGTTGAATGGGTTCCTGGTAAATTCGCTGCAGCAGCGCAGTAATCTCCGACTTACTCGCTTCGACGATTTTTTGCAGGACTTCCTGTGGGTTCTTGTAGCGCGTTTGCACTCCTTCCAAGTTCAAAACGGCCAGCCCGCCTAGCTTGTTCATGGCAATGGCGAAGCCGACATCGACAACCCCATCCATCGCGCTGGCGAGAATCGGAATCTTTAACTCAAGCGGTTCGGCTGCTTTGCGCGGTAAACGAAAGGTGATGTCCACTTCGTTCGGGTTGATCGTCACGCGCCCGGGCACAAGTGCGATCTCATCGAAACCATAAGTCACGCGCGCTTTGCGGTTTCGGCCTATCCACATTCCCATGTCAAATATTCTCCATCCTGAATCGTTCGTTTAAACTTCCGCAGTGCGGACACCGGGGAAGCAGCGCGTCCGTGCGATCCTCAAATTCGAACGCGCAAATCACGCAACGCAACCGGTGCTGAAGAGACCGTCGCTCTCGCCGCCGGCGGTTCCATTCTCCCATTATCCAGAATAGAAAGACCGCTGCAAGAAAAAGCAGCAGATAAATCGTGACAAGAGTAGCAAGACTGACACGAATCACGGCGTGACCCCGAAAGCATTCGGGGGTGCTTGCTGCGGGTGCGAGACCTCGCTGCCCCATTGAATTGTGGCCATGCCCCAAACGAGAGACGAGCCGGGTTTGATGCCGGTTTGTGTGTTTTGTGAGAAACGGCTGCGGACGTCCTGCAAGAGCGCTTGTTCTTCCAGCGCTGGATCAGCTGACAAGTTGATCGGAAAACAATAGCGAATTTCACCCAAGTCGTTTACTGCCACGCGAAAGCGGAGTGTTTCAGGTGTTTCTTGGTTGGACGTCGCGAAGCCGGATGGTGGCAAGGTCGG